>JACRDF010000050.1 GCA_016212925.1 Desulfomonile tiedjei | reverse complement strand
GGTCCAGGATTCGATGAAAATACTGGATTCCTGCTTCCGCAGGAATGACGGTAAAAGGCGTCGCACTAGAGGCAGGCTGCCTCAATCAACGTCAGTGGCCCCCTATGGGGGCCGACCGCAAGGCCACGTGCTCTGCACGTGGATATTTACGATTCCGATTTCAATATGCGCCCTTGCCCTTGAGGACCGCACCAATGGTCTTAAACAGAATCTTGAGGTCGAGCCACACGGAATAGTTCCTTACATAATAAATGTCGTATTGAGCGTTGAGATGCATGGGGAGATCACCGCGACCCGAAACCTGCCACCAGCCTGTAACGCCGGGAGGTACCAGAAGCCGCTGCCACTCCCAATGATCGTAGCACTCGGTGAGAAAGGGCTGTTCCGGCCTGGGTCCCACCAATGACATGTCTCCTTTGATTACATTAAAAAGCTGTGGAAGCTCGTCTAGCGACGTCTTGCGCAACCATCTCCCGACGTGCGTTATTCTTGGATCATCTTTGGTCTTATAAACTACCCGACAGGCTTCCTCCTTCGTTGTGGTGGGAGCCTTCGCAGCATCCGCCTGAGCGTTTTCCGTACCGGCGGTCATGGTACGGAACTTGTACAGATCGAAGATCTTCCCGTTGAGTCCCACCCTCTTTGCCACAAAAATAACAGGACCTGGTGAATCCAACCTTATCGCAATCCAAATTAGCAGAAACAAAGGCCAGGCAATGACCAGGCCCAGCAGGCTCAATGTCACATCCATGATCCTCTTGGCGACCCGCCTGTGCCCCTGAATAAGGGGCTCCCGCACACCGATGACAACCAGGTCTCCGATTCGCTCAACTTCCGACTGCGCGAAAGCGAGGGACAGCACGTCCGGAAGGATGTAAATCCGCACGGGTAGGCTTTCCAGCCTTTCAATGGCCGACCGTGCTTCGATCCCGCGGTTCTCCGGAAAGGCCAAGATCACTACCGCAACGGAATATTCCTGCACCAGCCTGGGGACGTCTTCGATTCCTCCGATTACCGGGGCAGAAAGTCGCCTGCCTTCTGGGGGGACGTTGTCCGCAAAACCGATCAATTTCAAGACCGGAACTTGCTTGTCGATTATTGTTTGAGCCATGGACAAGCCGCTTTCGGAAGTTCCCACAATGAGTACTCGCTCGCGATCAGCCCCCAATTGTCCATGCTTCAAATAAAGGCTCAAGAAGTACCGAGGTAACAGCAAAGCGAGATAATCGGCGACCGCGAAACAGACCACAATGGAGCGAGGTACTTCAATGAGCGTGAAGTAAAAGAAACCTGTGAGCATCAACACGGCAAGGGCATGGGAGGATGTCAGGGAGCCGGCCTGAGACGCGAAGTCGGGAATCTTGCGGAGTTCATACACCCCCATCATAGCAAATAGGGCATGCCACAACAGACCCACCAACAGGAATACGAACCACTCAGGCGCTGCACTGTCAGTCCGGCCGGCAATCCTAGGAAGAGAACCACCGTATTGAGTAAGGGCCGCCAACAGCCCAACCGTGAAAACAACGTCAGCAGCCATGAGCATGAGCTTGAAGCGGTGGTAATGCCTAAACATTCTTGTTCATATCACTTGTTTCTAATTAATCAGCGGGCTCTGGAGGCGCTCTCTTCCCAAAACCGATTCTCGGGCCTAATATGCGAGATGACGAACGGTCTCTTGCATCCCAAAGTAGGCGGAATTTCTTCTACTTCCTCGATGACCATTCTTGCGCGGCTCGATTCCAGCGCCTTTCCGAAGTCGCGTACAAGGCCCTCTTTTGTAGCGGGCGAAATAGTCTCCCAGGGAACCACTTTTATGCGAAAAGAACTCAGATCCTCCTGAATGATCTGGCTTTCCCTTATCTCTTCCGATCTATGGAAAACGTAACTTAGGATCAGCGGGGATACCAGGTTTCCTTCGGGTGTAACAATAAAGTCCACTTCCCTGCCGAATATCTCGGAAAGGATCGGGTGGCTTCTGCCGCAAGGGCATGGCTGGTCGCTTTTCCTGGCCAGATCGCCAGTCCTGTACCTGATAAAGGGCATGGCAAAGTTGTGGAGACACGTGCCCGCTAGTTCCCACAGATCGTCTCGGTGTGGAACCAATTCGACAACCGAATTCTCCATCTGTATGTGATACCCTTGGCCGAGAGAACACTGTATAGCTACGGCTACCGATTCTTCTTGGCCGTAGTGGTCGATGACAGGGGCCTGGAAAACGCGTTCGATCAGTTCCTTGGCGTGAGGATAGAGATTTTCCGAACCGGCGATCAGGAAACTGGGCGGCGGAACGCTCTTTTTTTTGCGTTCCATCCATCGTGCCAGAATATAGAGAGAAGATGGCCATGCGCTTATGTAAGCGGGCTTGAATTCTTGAAGGACCTTCACCATTCGGTCGAGTCTGTCGGGGTTGACCACACCAAACGAAAATCGCAACTCCTTCAAGGGCCTGATATACACGTAACCCTTTCTCATGAGGGCAAGAGGCATCGGGCTGAAGAACGCGACCGGTTCTCCGGGGTTGTAGCCCAACCAGTCCAGATGTCGTCGAGCGATGGCCCGTTCGAAAGCCCTTGTACTGTGATCCATGAAGAAACTCAGCGCTGCCCCGGTACTTCCGCTCGTGTGGGCTTCATCTCGCGTAAAGAACGAGAAGTTGGAGGCCATCAGATCCGCCTTGCGTTCTCTCACGATTTCCTTCGTCAAGAAAGGCAGCTTCTGAATGTCCTCCGGTGTCTGAATATCTTTCGGTGTCAGGCCGTGAGTTTGAAAAACTTCGGTATAGTACGGAACGTTGGAGTAAGCAAAGTCGATCAGCAGTCGAAGCTGTCTTTGTTGATATGCCAGCAGCTCTTTGAGGTCCCATGTCTCACTTTGGGTGAGCAGTGCCACAGCTTCCTTGTACGGTTTTCCATACTTCCAGGATTTGGGGAGGTAATTCGTTACCTCTCGCATCCATTTCACGATGTGGCGCGGCAAGACTGTAGATATCAAGTTCTTTAGATAAACCCTCATTCTTCAGCCTTCATTCCTTTGCCCACCACCAAATGAGATACACTAACCGTTCCCCCCCGAGAGCCGCTTTTGAGCGAGTAAATAAATAGGCAATATAACATAATCAATGTGGCCGTGTTTATCAAAATATTCCGCCCCTTGAAGCCGCAGCAAGGGGCTCGAAACGGCCTCCGCAACATCGCGCCGACCCGCGCAACGGGCCGCAAGGATTTCCAATTCTTCCATGCGCTGGTCAAAAAGACTATTTCGCGGTATTCGTTTGCACAAAAAAAGGGTCTCCCGCAAATCATCTCAAATTGGTATGATCCCCTGGAGACTCCATTTGTTGTGTTCAGGGCAGCCGACAGGTTTGTTCAAAGGAGATTGGAACTGAAAAAGGTAATCAGCGTCGTGGGGGCTCGCCCCAATTTCATGAAAATCGCGCCTTTGGAACGAGAGTTCCTGAAGTACCATTTTGTTCGGCACATTATGATCCACACAGGTCAGCATTATGACAAGGAGATGAGTGACGTCTTCTTCGACCAGCTTGGTCTGTCAATGCCGGAACGTAGTCTTGGCGTGGGCTCGGGCGGCCATGGAGAGATGACCGGCAAAATCATGATCGAATTCGAGGCCGTGTGCCGAGAAATGAAGCCGGACATGGTAGTTGTGGTCGGTGATGTGAACTCGACCATAGCCGCAGCACTGGTGGCAAGGAAACTTCTCATACCGGTAGCCCACGTGGAAGCCGGGCTGAGGTCCTTTGATGAAACCATGCCGGAGGAGCTTAACCGTCACCTCACAGACTGCTTGTCCAACCTTCTCTTTGTTTCCGAGCCGTCCGGCGTCAAAAACCTCAAACGAGAGGGAGTGGACATGAGCCGGGTGCATATGGTGGGGGACATCATGTTGGAAACTCTCCAGATGTTTCTCCCGGCTATCAGGAAGATGAAATGTTGGCGGGATTACGGCCTCGAACAGGGATCCTACGCCCTTGTAACTATCCATCGGCCTTCCAATGTTGACGAGCCCGCCGCGCTCGCGGAGGTCATAGATCTTCTCAATGCACTGCCATACCCGATAATCTTTCCCATTCACCCCCGCACGCAGAAACGACTGGATGATTTCGGGCTCAGGTCGAGCATGGAAAGTGTGGCTAATCTCACTCTCTTGCCGCCCCAGCCTTATATTGATTTTCTGTCTCTGCTGGAAGGTTCCGCCCTGATCGTTTCAGATTCGGGCTCGGTGCAAGCTGAGGCCAGTTTTTTCGGGGTGCCGTCCCTGGTTTGCCGGGAGAACACTGAAAGGCCTATATATCTTGAGGAAGGGACCTCCACGCTCGTGGGACGGGACCTAACAAAGCTCAAGAAATGCCTCGGACAGATAACCACAGACCGGTACAAAAAACCGAGCCACTTGATGAAGCAGTTGGGGACAAAAGTGGCCGAAAAGACCGTGAGGGTCATAGCGGACTACCTGGGCTGAACCGCCGGACCGCAATTCCGGCCCCTTGAAGCAGCCGGAAGACCCCGTTTTCCATTCAGAGCATTTCAGCTACGGTCTCGTTCGCGCGCGGCCCTGATATGGGCCACCCAAATTTCCATTCATTCCGGGTCCCCCGTAAAGCTGAGAAGAGGACGACATGACACCACTCTGTGGAATACCCGTCTTCCTGACCTGAGGAGGCGGAGGAAGATAATAGGGTGGCTGTGCTGTCGGGGCAGGCGATGGGGCAGGTAGGGGCGGAGGCGGAGCATAGTCCTGGCACGCTGTCGGTTCCGGGAAAACGATTACCGGCGCCTGTATCGGCGGAGCGGGAGGGAAAAGCGGGGAAGGTCGGCAACAAGGGGCCAACGGAACAACCGGCGGGCCGCAAACTGTGACCATGGGCGGAGCGCAGATAGGCCCGGGACCGCACTGGTAGGCCTGCACCGGCCCGAAGGCCATGGGAACGGCGAACAACATAAGGAATGGTAAGCAGAGTGGGTGGGTGCGCATATTCTGATCCTGTATCTATCTTTAAAACAAGATAATGACATAATTATCGCATGTATAATATGATATAATGACGTTAATGTCAAACAATTACAAGAGTATTTGGCTGCTATTCAGTTGCGAGCGGGGAAAGGCTGTCATTGCGAGCGCAGCGAAGCAATCTCAGCGCTCAAGGACAGAGATTGCTTCGTCGTTTCACTCCTCGCAATGACAGGGAACGGCAAATTCCCCCGCGTAACCGGTAAATGGTAAGCCCCCGGCTTTGCCGGGGGTCATTTAACTGAATGATTACCGTATTTGTCGGGATGTTAACTAAGCCATCGAAATCAACAGTGCTTGGGCAGCGAGCACGGTGAGGCCCTATTTGGCGGCTCTCACGCCTCACGTAATTGAACGGTTGCGTCAGTTGCCCCGGACTGCAGGGGTAGAGCGGTCTGATCAGTTCGTTTCACTTCTCACAGATCAAACTTAAATCTCCACCGGCAACCACTTCGAACAAGGACCTCGAAAGCGGTCAGGTACTCGTGGAGGTCCTGCAGGATTGATTGTTTTGCCAATGGGGTCGTCATGGAATCCTGCTTCACCAATCGAATCAGTTCCCGGACGTACGCTTGTCCTTGGATAGGGTCGAACCATCTTGTGTCTTCAAATTCTCGTATCTTCTGTCTTTCGGCTTCGGAAATCGGAAGCGACGATAAGAAGCTGTCGTCCTCGGGTGGTGCAATTTCCACGTATTCGTCCAGATGCTTGTTGCCTGCATCCACCATCAGGACTCCCAGGTGATCCCAGTGGTGCGCAACAGTTTTGCCATTGACAAACACCTCTTCCTGAAGCGCTTGGTCCTCAGCGACAATGTATAATGCAAGCGACATGTTTGAACCTTTCATCCGATGGTCGAGGCAGCCGTAGATCGACTTTCCGGAGTGTTCTCCCACGGCTTCCTATGAAAACGCCTCGAAGACAACCGGCAATCCCGCGTTCAGCGCGGGACGGCGCTACCGGCGTTTTCATAATTCGTTGTGGCGCTCGCCGCCGTGGAAGTTGGTGTTGGCCGGTATCCTTGGGGCCCGAATCATGCCGGAACCAGCTCGGCCACCAAAGCAGTATGACGAGATCCGCCGTCCCCACGACAGGTCACAACTTCTCGGCCACCAGCACCTGTGACGGCACTCCAAAGCTCACTTGTTTTCTCATATGCCTAATATTCCACCCGTCCCTAACAAACGTCTCCAAGGAGATGGGACGGCAGCCGCCGACAAGGGTTGGCCGAATTCTGTAAATGGAAAGCCACACTTTCTCAAAAACTTTTGATACGAGCGTGAACCCGTGCGTAAGACTGGCGAGCCCAAGGAGGCCGCCCGCTCCGAGTATGCGATGAGCTTCCGCAACGACAGCTTGAATATCAGTCTCCGTAAGAAGGTCCAATACATAGGTTGAAAGGTAACGGTCAAAGCCGGCTGACTCAGCCTCCAACCGCGTTTCACCCGAGGTCAACAGCACCTTGGCTCTTGGGCCGAAGTGTTCGAGGCGGCGCCGCGCGAGTGCAACCATGGTCGAGCTGACGTCAAGCCCGAGGTATGTTGCCCCCTGGGGTAGGTGGTAGGCCAGCATGGACTCCGCGACTCGCCCTGTCCCACAGCCGAATTCAACCACCGCCCCGGCTGATTCAAGCGACAAATGCTCGACGAGATCCGCAACGGCCGGGTCTTCATAAAACCGTTGCCAATCCTGTTTCGACCCGAACCGGTCGTAAAAGTCGCGTGCTTGTTCGTGGGATAGCATAAGTAGGCCACCGCCAATAGCCGTCGAACTCGCTTACACGCATGTTCAAAGAAAATCGCCGAAAGCCCGGCGAAGTTGGAGCTGTCGCCGCCTTTATGTAGCAATATGTATCGTCAATCGCGCCGGTTGTTTGCGTTCGGGAATTTGACAAAATAAGACATCAACTACGGTACCCTCTGGCATTCACAAGTGCCCTTGGATGTACCAGTACGCAACAACCCAAATGTGGCGGCTTTCCTCTGCATCCTTTGCAGCCGCGTCCACATGCGGGGAGAGCACAAAACCGCGTCACGGTTCCAGTGTTTAGCTTTTCGAATCGGAGCGAACCAACTCCCTGTTAATCAATTTGCTCTACCAAGTAATTCTGGCTTCCCATCTGCTTGATTTGATCCAGTTGAGCTTCAAGCCAATCCACGTGCTCTTCTTCATCTTCGAGGATGTCTTCGAGCAGTTCTCTGGTTCCGTTGTCCGCGAGTTCCGTGGCAAGTTTGATACCTTGGTTGTAGGATTTCACTGCGCCGTATTCAGATTCCAAATCAAACTTGTGCTGGGCTGGAACATCCGCACCAATATTTATGGCTTTCAGTTTGCTTACTGTGGGGCGCCCTTCAAGGAACAGGATCCGGGCGATTAGTTTTTCTGCATGTTTCATTTCATCTATAGCGCGCTTTTCGTCCGCTTTGTGCAGCCGCTCGTAGCGCCAATTGTCACACATCTCGGAGTGGACCATATACTGGTTAATTGCAGTCAATTCGTCCGCCAGCAGGTCATTTAGTTTTTCAATTATTTTCTTGTTCCCTTTCATGACATCCTCCTCCTCTAATTAACTGTTTAGATAATTTCCCCGAAACGGAGTAGTTGATTTTGAGTCAGCATAGCTGAGTGTTTTCGGGCCGTCAACTTTTATTGCCGACAAAGTCTGCCACTAATTATTCGCTTTGCCAAAAGTTTTGTCTGATTCTGGATAGCCTTATATCAATGCACTTTCAAACAGGTAACATTCATGAGCTAGGGACGGTGGAACAGGCTTCCCGCCTGTCCAGAAATGACAGGCAAGATGCCTGTCTCACCCTTAACAGTGAATTACTTCTTTGTAAGCGAAATGGTGTTATACCGTCATTCCGGCGGAAACCGGAATCCAGTCTTTTTAATCACGCGTTCCGCGCGGGACTGGCCCCCGATGCCTGCCCCGGACTCTGATCCGGGGTTCGCCGGGGCGACGGGTGCTGAACAGGCCTTTAGTTTTGGCAATAACCATAGATCCAGGAGAACTGTCACTGATCCTGCGTAAAATGTTGCTGCAAAATCGTGCGAAGCGACCCCAACCCTGCTGAATCGGGAAAGCAGCAGCTTATGCCATATTTTTTGCAGAGTTTCTTGACTCCGATGGCCCCGAAATGACTGTTGACGCTGACAGGGCAAACTACCAGGTCCGCGCTCCTAATGCATTGTTCGAGCCTCCGCTCTCCACGACAGCACCGGCCGTCGTGGCGGCAGAATTCGCCTCCGGAGCGCTCCACCAAGTTTTTGTAGTGGGTTTCAAGGCCGTCTATGCCGCCGATCATGGCTATTCGCTTCCCCTGAAGGCAATGGGCCGAGGGACCGCAACAGGATTCCTTCTGCGCTTCTTCATGGCACGAGTCATCCGCGTTTTTGAGAGACGCCAAGTCCTGTAATAAAGCCTGAAGCTGCCTCTTGGAATGGGTGCACTCCGCTTCCAGTTCCCGGTTCTTGTTTAGCGATTGTTCCAGCAGAGACCTTAATTTCTCGATCTTCTGATCCCGGAGACTACTTTCCTTTCGGCAATCAGGTAGCCGGGGGGTTGGGAAAATGGGCCGACGGTCACCGGACTGCGCCAAACGGTTTTCCAGGCTTTGATTCGCTTTTTCCAGTTTGGTGTTCAATGACCGGAGGTTGACGATTTCCCTTCTGAGACCGTCGATTTCCGCTTGGAGGTCTGTCTCCTTTTGATCTCTCTTTTCCGTGTCTCTGTTCCAGAATTCCTTTACCAGCTCATGTTCCAGCATGTGAATGCGGCCGAACAGGGCAGTCTCGACAGATTCCCCGTCCGGACCGGGCCTCGTGGCAGCATGCCACAGCATCGCCCACAGAGGGACCCCGATGTCTTCAGCTCTTTTTGCAGCCAACTCTATGATGGACCCATTGTCCTCCTGAGAGATTCGTTTGGCATGCCGCATAAAGCGCCTTTCCACAAGTTTTTGAACATGCCGTGCAACCTTGCCTTCCTTGCCGCACATCCCCACCACGGCCGAATGAAATGCAAACTCCGGGTCCATGTCCCCGGCCTTTAAAACCAGGGCAAATTTTCGTCCGATTTTCTTGAGATCTTCAAAATCAAGGGTCATGCCGACCACTTTACAAATGGTAGTGTGCTGAAGCTCCCATATCTTCTTTTGCGAATTCATGCCGGAATGCCTCCATAAGTAATCCGAAGTGAGCGGCTGAAGGTAGCCTTAACTAACTAACGTAGGTTAATCTACCAACAAGCCACGGGCCGGGTCAAGAACTTTCTGCCTCAAAAGGCTTTATCTCAATCAAGTTCAGCACTTGCAGACCCCACCGGTCCTTGCACTCGTTGCCTCGAGGGAAAAGATGTTTATCGTAAGGTTGCGGCTCACGCAGGACGAAAGCCTTTGGGTAGGAGTTGAAGGTACGATGAATGCACAATCCGGTTTCCAAACATACGAGACGAGGCTGACCAGAGTTGAAGAACAGTTGAGGCGTGAATTCGCGCATGATGTGATCCGGGAATTTGGTCCCATTCTGGCGCCTTACGGATTCACCGACTCGGGATGGAGCCACGACCCGGAACTGGATATGATTCAGGTTTTCTTCGAGGATCCACAGCGCCGACACGCGGTCCAGATTGACTGCAACCTGCGAGACGGTTCCTTCACCTCCAACTATTGTCGCAACGAGGCGGATTGGGAGATATGTGGAGAGGGGAAGGCCAAAAGCTTCGCCGCACTGAAGGACTCTATTCGCCGTTGGATCGAGGCCAATTGTGAGGAATGCTGCCTGAACTGTGCGACCGGTAAAGAAGTTTGGGAAGAAGACGAATACGCTTTGGTCCCCTGCTCTCGTTGTGACGACACCGGCAAAATCAGGAAGCTGTCGCCTTGACGAGTGCGTCGGGAGGACCCTTTGCCCTACCTTGTATGTAAGCTAACTTTTTGCAATTGCTACTCTCGTCGTGATATTATGGGCGTCGCTGTTCATTTACTGAGCCATTGATATCCCATGTTTCCATCATAATTGGGAAATTCCATACGGTCTTTATAACGTTGACGTGAACGGGGAGGGCTGTTTCATGGAAAAGATTTGGCTTGGAGCGTACACCCCTGGGGTTCCCGAAACGCTGGCATTCCAAGATGTCACGTTGCAGGAGGCGCTTGGAAAAACCGCTTCCCGGTTTCCCTCGAAACCTGCGCTGATTTTCCTAGGCAAGGTAGTAACATTTCGGGAGCTGGACGAAATGGCCACCAGATTCGCCTCGGCCCTGGAATCGCTGGGGGTCAAACCGGGAGACCGGGTGGCCCTTCTGCTGCCCAATCTCATACAAACCGTGGTAGGCTTTTTTGGGATTTTCCGCGCAGGAGCCATCGCGGTCCCGAACAATCCTCTGTACACGGACCGCGAGCTTGAGCATCAATTCAACGACTCAGGATCGAAACTCCTTTTGTGCCTCGATACCCTTGTCCCTAGAATGGTAAAACTGAGGGAGAGGACTGCCATCCAAAAGATCGTTTCATGCCACATTCGAGACTACCTCCCCTTTCCGCTCAAACAGTTGTTCCCTTTTCTCAAGAAAGACCTGCATCTGAAAACGCCCCCCGGAAAGGACCTGTACGAGTTCACGGACCTTATTGCAGACCCCAAACCTAGCTTCCGGGACCATAAGTCGGACCAAGAGGACACCGCGGTGTTGATATACACCGGCGGAACAACGGGTTTGTCAAAGGGAGTTCAGCTCACTCAGCGAAATCTCACCGCAAACTGCCAGCAACTGCGGGCCTGGACCCCTGCCTTTGCGGACGGTGAGGAATCCATCCTTGGCGTTCTTCCGCTTTTCCATTGTTATGCCTTGCAGGCAGTCATGAACATGGGAGTGCTTCATGGCTGGTGCGTGGTTCTGATACCGAAGCCCGAGGTCAAAGCGTGCCTGGACGCGGTGGACAAGTATAAGGTCTCGTTCATACCCGGCGTCCCCACGCTTTTCAACGCGATGATAAATTACCCCAAGATCCGCAAGTACAGCCTCGCGTCGATCAAAGGATGCTTTTCAGCCGCTGCTCCCTTGCCTATGGAGACCATTCGCGGCTTCCAGGACCTGACAGGGATTCTAATCTCTGAAGCGTACGGGCTGACGGAGGCCGCGCCGGCTACGCACTCCATACCCATTGGAGGAAAGGTAAAGCCTGGTTGCATCGGGGTGCCGCTTCCCAGCACGGATGCCAAGCTGGTAGACCCTGACGATTACACCCGAGAAATCACGGCAATCGGCGAACCCGGAGAACTGTGCGTCACAGGCCCTCAAATAATGAAAGGATATATAAACAGGCCTGATGAGACCGAAGCCGTGCTCAAAGATGGCTGGCTGCTCACTGGCGACATGGCCACAGTTGACGAGGAAGGATATTTCACTATCGTCGATCGCAAAAAGGACATGGTAATTACCGGTGGGTTCAATGTTTATCCTCGCGAAATAGACGAAGTGCTTTTTGCCCATCCCAAGATCCGGGAAGCCTGCGCCATCGGAGTGCCGGACAGCCATTCCGGCGAGCGCGTCAAGGCTTTCGTGGTTTTGAAAGAGGGTCAGACGGCCACAGCAGAGGAAATCGTCGATTATTGTCGGGAAAAACTCACAAAATACAAGGTCCCTAAATATATAGAGTTCGTGGACGATCTGCCCAAAAGCGCCGTGGGAAAAATATTGCGCAAAGAACTGCGGCGCATGGAAATGGCCAAGAAGTGATGCAGGCGTTTCACACGGCATTGTAAGAGGAATTGCGGAATGACAACATTAAAGCATGGAGACAAAGCGCCCGGTTTTCAGCTAATCGACCAGCACGGAAAGACAGTGAAGCTGTCCGATTTCAAGGGAAAGAAGCTGCTGGTATATTTCTATCCCAAGGCTGACACACCCGGCTGCACGAAACAGGCTTGCAGCGTCAGAGATGCCGCGCCGGATTTTGCCTCGATCGGGATTGCCGCGGTCGGCATCAGCCCTGACAGGCCGGAAAAACAGTTGAAGTTCGACGAGAAACATGGGCTGGGCTTCCCGCTACTGTCGGACGCCGACCATTCGGTGGCTCGCGCTTACGGCGTGTGGGGCGAGAAGAAGATGTACGGCAAGTCCTATGAGGGCATCATTCGCTCTTCATTCCTGATTGACGAGAAAGGGAAGATCATTGAGGTATGGTACAAGGTCAGTCCGGCAGACACGGTTCCGAATGCAAAGAAGGCGCTGACAGCCTCGAAAACGACATAATGTCTTGACACAACAACACGAAAACCTTCCAACGAAAACCCAAGCCTCCGTCAAAAAACGCGGTTCGCCTGCCCGTGAAATTGCCCTGGACGTGCTTGAAAATGTACGACTGGGAAAATACGCCGAACATGCTTTGTCGGACCGACTTCGCGGGGAAAACCTCAAGCTGGAAGACCGAGCACTTGCAACGGAGCTGGTATATGGGGTGCTCAGGTGGCGTGATCGCCTGGACGCGGTAATTAACCGATGCCTGGAACGCCCGCAGGACAGGCTTCCCCATCGGGTTCGGCAAGTTCTCCGGTTGGCAATTTATCAGATAGTCTTCCTCAACCGCGTTCCGGATCATGCCGCGGTCGACCAGGCGGTCATTCAGGCCGGTCGGAGGTCCGGCAAGCGAACCGGAGCGTTTGTTAACGCGGTCCTCAGAAATGTCATCCGCAGACTGGATTCCGTTGATCCGCCCCCTGTCAAAGATTCGGCTTCGCTGGCCGCGTACTATTCGCATCCTCTGTGGCTGGTAGAGCGATGGGTTAAGGAATTCGATAACGAGGTCACGAAGATGATACTCGTCCACAACAATTCCAGGGCCCACGTTGTTCTCAGGGTCAACAATATCAAAACACCGCGTGAAGAACTTGCAGAGTTGTTAAGCCGACACGGGGTGGCTGTTCGCGCGGTGAACGAGATGGCCGACGCTCTGGTATTAAAGTCCGGCAGCGGCGAGGTCGGGGCATTGCCCGGCTATGACGAGGGCTTGTTTGCAGTGCAGGACCTTGCGTCTCAGATGGTCGCTCCCCTGCTAGGGGCAGAACCGCAGGAACGAATCCTTGACGCTTGCGCGGCCCCTGGAGGCAAAACCGCGCATTTGGCGGCATTGACAGGAAACAAGGCGCGAATCGTGGCCGTGGATTCAAGCGCGGCGCGGCTGCAAGAGACTGACCTGAACTTGCGACGGCTCGGTGTGACTTCAGTGGAAATGGTCCGCGGCGACTCAACTGCACGCGACTTTGTTGCCGGACTCGGAGGTTTCGATCGCGTGCTGCTGGACGCACCGTGTTCCAACCTGGGGGTGCTCCGGCACAATCCCGAAGTGAAGTATCGAACCCTGCCTGAACATCTGAAGGAACTTGCCGAGCGACAGCTCCGGTTGCTCATTTCCACCGCCGCGGTCGTCAAGCCGGGAGGCACGCTCCTGTACTCTGTCTGCACCATCACCCCCGAAGAAACCACGGAAATTATCGACCGTTTTTTGGCTGACCACCCGGATTTCACATTGGCTCCCATAGAACAAAGTGAAGTGCCCCGCGCCGGGCTGATTGATGGTCGCGGTTTCCTCCGAACGTTTCCGCCGCCTCTCGAAGAACCCCTGGATGGTTTTTTCGCAGCGCGTATCCATCGTTTGTGAGAGCCGCAAATTGTATCTGGCGCCAAGAATATTGCCCTAATCCGGACACAGTTGGCCGCCCCACGAAATATCTCAGTTTTCGGCCATGTCAGCAGGCAAACCGAAATCACGGCGGGCACAGCCCGCCCTACAGGAGGCGTGTCGTCCAATCGTAGGGCGGGCTGTGCCCGCCGATTGTACGCGTCAGCGATAGTCGTGACTGATACCAACTTTCATGGCGGAAAGCGCCACAACGAATTATGAAAACGCTTGTAGCACCGTCCCGCGCTGAACGCGGGATTGCCGGTTGCATTCGAGGCGTTTTCATAGGAATGCGCTTTGGTACGTTGAACATGGCGGATATCCCGCGTCCCGCGGGACCACCACCACATTATCGTAGCGGCCGGGGTCCCTGCCGGCCATTAGCTGTGTGACTTCCTTGAACGCGCATTGGTGCAAGTCACTTCCTTGAACGCGAATCGGCATGGCACTGTCTTTGGCCATTGGCATCGGTTCGACAACGTGCGAAAAAATTACACGCGCGGTTCCTTCAAAAAAAGGTTGACTGCGAAGAAATTTTGCGCGGCGAGGACCTCTGAGGATGGTAGATCGCGTAAAAAATGCCTGAAATTAACTACCTAAATAATTGGCACAGTAGTTGCTACTCTTATTTATCGAACAACGACTCCTAACCATACCCTCTTAGCAATCCTCCAACTTAGGATTGCTTTTTTTTTGCCTGCCTTGGCCGAACGCGTCGCTTTTGCCTGCAGTCACGGTAATCACGCCATAGTTCTTGATGAGTTTGGACCAGTTTGCCACGAGTACTCCGACAATAAGGTCCAACGTGTCTATCGCTATGTCTACAGGACCGAGTTTGCGAAAGACCTCGCCCAGCCACTCGCGCAAGTTTCCCCGGACCTGTCTGTTTCGCAACAAGGCTACGGACTTGTTCTCGAAGCGACTGCAATTCGTCGGTTTGCCGCGGACACGACCAAGAGCGTATCTGACCAGCCCAAAAGGGTAAGAAGTATAGAGCCGATCATCATGAAGCACCGATACGGGCGCCATCCCATACTTCGCCAGATACGCATTCACCGCCTGAGGCGTGAAGAGCCACAAATGCCTCGGAATATCTTCCGTACAAGAATGCCTCATGCCCGGCGCGCCAAAATTGGGGACCACAAATACAAAGCAACCGTTCGGTCTCAAGAGCGCCGACACCTTTTCGAAGAACGCCGACGGTTTCCTTACATGCTCCAGCATCGCCCAGGCGGTAATCACGTCGTAATACCCCTTAGGAAGCTTCATTTGAAGGAAATCACCGACTCGTATCGTCACGGGGTGAGGGGTGTTCCAGTCCAGGAGGTCCACTCCTTCCACATCCCACCCTTTCTTGGCTGCCTGAGCAATGAAATCCCCGCGACCGCACCCAATGTCCAGCAGCCTGCCACCGGACTCTCCCGGGAGGAGCTTAATCATTCGGCTGTACAGGAACTCCAGGTTCTCTTTATCTTTGAGATAGTCCTCGGGATAGAGCAACGGTATGGATTCTGTTTTGGGCATGGGATTGACAAAAGCCATGCCGCATCCACACTCCACCAGGTGGTACTCTGCACGGCTAACCGGGTCCATCCGGGAGTAAAGAACGGTCTGTTCGTCGGATCCGCATAAATCGCACGTGACGTACTCGGTTTCAACTGATCGAGAGTTCATGGAGAGGGCTTAGCAAAGGTCAGCCAAAAAGTGAAGTGCTTCTACCAATGCGCGGTGAAACAAGTGACAATGGGTGAAGCCGGCACCCGCGTATCTCCGAAGCGAGGTGAGGCTACGCGGTTTACGGCACAGAAGCCCTGCACAGGCAGACACAAGGACAACCTATTAATCTTACTCATATAAAATAGTATTGGCACTCGCTCGGAAATGCCCGAACGCCAAAAAAACTTGTAGAAGATTTGTTGCCTTTTCAAGACGCTTTTAATAGGATTTTTTTGGGGCGGATAGGACCGCCGGAATCTGGGTCATTAAGCCAGAGAGATCAATGACAGGAATCCTCGGGGGAAACTGTGTGCGGCAATATTTTGCTGCGGATTCCTCTCCGGCGAACAGGGTGGAGTGACACGTAGCCATTCAGTTGTCAGCGGCGAAAGACTGTCATTGCGAGTGCAGCGAAGCAATCTCAGCGCTCAAAGGCAGAGATTGCTTTCCCGCGGGACGCGGGATTTCACTCCCCGCAATGACAGAGAACGGCAAATTCCCCCGCGTAACTGAATGTTTACAGTGACACCCAGATGACTGTTGACCAACGCGGTAAAAAATGGAATATCACAAAGCTTCCGCCGCGTAAAAAAAGTCGGCTCAAGGAGACCACATAATGGAGCTTACGGAAGCCATAGTGAACGAAGCCCATGAAGAGATCATAGAGATCACCCTTACCGGTGATGAAGATGAATGGCGCGAGATCGCTCAAGTGCTCAAAGAATCGGATTCCGACCTTGCTACGGAGGTGGGCTTGAAGATCAAAGAAGCTGTTCGAAATGCCGGTCGATAGAGGTTCGTACTTGACGGAATTGCCGATCTAGCGGTTACTTCTATGCAACCTTGCGGCCGGCCGCCGGCAAGCTACTCATGCAATAAGGAATTTCCCGCGCCGGAGGCTGAGCCTTCCTGGGCTTTAACGGGACCGGGAGACTGCTGCCTTCACCCGTCAATAGCGGACCCGAGCAACTCCCCAAGAATTGTACCTGCCTCATAAGAACTTCTGACCAATGGCCCTGACACCACTTTTCGGATACCCGCGTCGCAGGCAGCCTCTCGCAATGCCTCGAACTCCCGTGGATCGAGAAATTTTTTGACTGGGAAGTGGCCGGGTGTCGGCTGAAGGTATTGGCCAATTGTCAGAAGCGCGCATCCCGATCGGGCCAGGTCGTGGAAAAGCTCTATCAGCTCTTCCCGAGTCTCTCCCAAACCTACCATGATGCCTGATTTAGTGATTATATCAGGTGCGCGTTGGCTGACGCGTTCCAGGAGCTGCAGCGACCTCACGTACGAAGCCTTTTGCCTTACCATCGGGTACAGTCGCCGAACTGTTTCCAGGTTGTGGTTAATCACATCGGGCCTGGAATCTATGACAGCCTGAAGCGCGGATCCGGAACCCTGGAAATCCGGGATCAGTATTTCGATGGTCGTTGCGGGCGCTGACGCCCGAATTGCACGCACCGTGTCGGCAAACACCGAAGCCCCGCCATCGGCTAAATCATCGCGTGTTACGGACGTAACAACCGCGTGCTTCAGTCCGAGTGACGCCACAGACCCAGCCAATCGAGCCGGTTCATCCGCAGCGACCGGAGAAGGGGGCCCGTGCGTTACAGCGCAGAAAGAGCAATTGCGAGTGCACTTGTCCCCCAGAATGAGAAATGTCGCTGTGCCGTTTTCAGAGCAGCGCGCTTTATTGGGACAGCGCGCTTCCCTGCAAACCGTGGCCAGGCCCTTCGCATAGGTTCGGGAGTGAATCCTGGACGCTGCGGATGCTTCGGGAAGAGTAGTTCTGATCCACTGAGGAAGCCTCGGGTGACCCGACACAGTTGTTCTCCTGATCTCGGTTCGCGTTCAAATGCGTATATAGCTGTTGCGGGGAATTTTGTCTATTCCCCTCCGACGACCGCGGGCCAGGGCTCCGGCTGGAGTGCCCCTCTCCCGGAGGGCATAGACGCCAACTTTGTTTCTGAATCCCGTCCGTCCGGGCGGGACGGAACCAAGGTAGCCCGGCGATTCAGAAACTGTCTCAGAATTGGAGAGCGGAGGATTTCTCATGTAGGGGCGCTTCGAGAAGCGCCCTGATTTCGGGCGGTTCACGAACCGCCCCTACCGGTGCCATCGCAGAATCCTCGATTCTGAGACAGTTTCTTCATCGCCGGGAAAGCGGTCAAAGAGACCCGTGGTCCTAGAGGGACGGCCGAAGAAGTTATTGAGGACGCTTACCGAGCGGTCGTCCCTACCGGGACTAAAGAGTTTTTTGATTTGTGCCTGAGCCGGCGACAAATCGCCGGCCTACTCTTCCCGCGTTCCGCGGGATTCCTCCGGAACGCTGGGGAGGACGACCTTTAAGTGAACGCCTATGCTCCCCGAGGGAGAGAGGACTTGAAAGCGGCTCCCAGACGGCTCCCTCTCCCCATGGGAGAGGGTTGGGGTGAGGGCGAAACGCAAGCGAGCCCCAACGGTGCCACGGTTTGGGCTTCCCTTAGTAAAGCCGGCCAAGCCAAAGGCATTGAGTTGATAGGCAAACGGATCTGCCCCAAGCGGCTCGGAAACGTGTGGGAAGCATTCGCCTGCGGACAGCGGGCTAGCATCACGACAGCTTTTTAATTGGAAGGATTGGGCGAAAACGTGGGGGGTCCCCAAAAATAAAGACCGTCTCCGGTAAGGTATCAAGGGGGGGGAGTCATGATACAAAAGGAGGACGGCCTTTCGTATCTTAAAATACGATGGGCCCGTACAAATGTCAACCCCTGCGATCAAAAAACGCAAGGGCGACACTCGACTCCCAGGCCTTGGATACCAACCGGGTCCACAATTCATCATATAGAGCGACTGCGGGTTGTCAAGGTATAAATGTGGGTTAGCTTTTGGGTATCCAAAACACCTTATTTTAGAATTCCGCCGCGGCCACAACGGCAGTCGGTCCTCTCCGTTACAGACCGCAACAGCCCGTTGTGATAACCTTTCTCATCGTGTATCATCGCACGAAAAGGTCTCGCTAACATTATCGGTCGTGAGAGCAGGAAAGTTACGTCCGCGTAGTCATTCATTCCCTTTGGGACGTGCTGCCCGGGAAGGCAACCCTTCGTTCCGCGTGGGGTCGCCGCACCGGCCGAGGACACCGGGGAGTGTAAGACCGCGCGCAGGCGCCTTCACTTTTTCTCTGCGCCCTAATCTGGTGAAATGGCATTCCGAAACCTTTCCGGCATCGCGGTGTAACTAAACAGATGCTTTTGGGCATTTGATGTCGCGGTCCGCTTTGGTCGCCTGTCAAGGCGTTAAGTCCGAACAATGAGGTCAGCAAATGTCGCGTACATATTCCATTGGAGTGATTCCGGGTGACGGCACCGGTCCAGAGGTAGTCCGGGAAGGTCGAAAAGTCTTAACCGTGGCGGCCAATCTGCACGGCTTTTCACTGGATTTTGTCAACTTTGACCTCGGAGGCGACCGTTACTTGAGAACAGGGGAAACTCTCCCCGATTCGGTGCTGGAAGACCTCGGGAAAATGGACGCGATTTATCTCGGCGCAATAGGCCATCCGGGAGTTACTCCTGGAATCCTGGAAAAAGGGATTTTACTGAGGCTCCGTTTCGAGTTGGACCAATACATTAATCTCAGGCCGGTGAAACTCTATCCAGGGGTAGAGACGCCTCTGAAGGACAAGGGGCCCGATGAGGTCGATTTCCTGGTAGTTCGGGAAAACACTGAGGGCTTTTACGTAGGATCAGGGGGTTTTTTAAAAAAGGGCACGCGCGATGAAATAGCTATACAGGAATCCATTAACACACGAAAAGGCGTTGAACGCCTGCTAAGGTATTCGTTCGAAGCGGCCCGGGCCAGAGGGAAAAGCAGGAAGCTGACGCTCTGCGGCAAGACCAATGTCCTTACGTACGCTTGGGACCTGTGGATGAGAACTTTTCAGGAGCTGTCGAGCGAATATCCGGACGTTACAACAGATTACGCGCACGTGGATGCCATCTGTATGTGGATGGTGAAGAACCCTGAATGGTTTGACGTTATTGCCACGGATAATATGTTCGGTGACATCATCACCGATCTGGGGGCCATGATACAGGGGGGGATGGGTATTGCCGCGGGAGGAAACATAAACCCTCAGGGCGTCTCGATGTTTGAGCCGATAGGAGGATCAGCCCCCAAATACACCGGGAAAAATGTGATAAACCCGATGGCCGCGATTTCTGCCGGGGGGCTCATGCTGGAAACGCTTGGCGAGCGGGAAGCCGCGCGGGCCATTGAAGAGGCTGTAGTAAAGGTCTTGTCAAGCAACTTGAAAAGCCTCGAAGCGGGTCGTATGGGCTATTCCACCTCTGAAGTGGGGGATCTCGTGGCGGGCTATTTGGTCTGACGCGCACCGGGGCATGAAGGTTTTTGATCTGCGTCCGGGCGGATTGAGAAACAGCCTATGAATCCGGTTTGCGGTTAAAAAGCCAATCATACCTCCGAAGGGACCCGATCCGGAGGCCCGGCAAACTGGCAAAATCCCTTCTTTCTCCATTCACGAAGGTTGGAGCGGGGGGATTTGACGACATTGGCCTCCGTAGCCTGGATTTCCGAAGTAAAATCTATGGACGCCTGCCTGCCCGAAGCATTCCCCCGCAAATTGACTTTTCGCAAACGCCGTATGCTATAGTAATTTTAAGGCGTTTTCGTTTCAGACATCGACCACGCAAATGTCTCATCCATAGCGGAGGACCTCTTTGAGCACACTCACATTGATTGCCATGGCAGCTGCACGGACCAATTAGAGGTTAAATCAAACAACAATCTATGAGCAACGACCTGGTTCCTAAAATAAGAATCCTTCCTATGGGGGGGCTTGGGGAGATCGGCCTGAATATGATGGTCGTGATCTTCGGGGAAGACGCGTTCATAATCGATGCCGGGCTCATGTTTCCGGACGAGTCCATGCCGGGCGTGGACATTGTTATTCCCGATCTGGACTCGATCCTGGACAAGGGCTGGAACATCCTCGGCATAGTGCTTACTCACGGCCATGAAGACCACATCGGCGCGTTGCCTTATGTGCTCAAGAAAATTCCCGTGCCCGTTTATGCCACGAATCTGACTATGGGTCTTGTGGAGTATAAGCTCGAAGAATTCGATCTGTTGGCCGGCACGATCAGGCACACAATCTCGACCGAACAACCACTCCAACTCGGACCTTTTCAGATTGATTTCTTTGCCATGTGTCACTCCATTGCGGACGCGATCGGATTGGCTATAACCACGCCCGGCGGGGTGTTGGTTCATTCCGGGGACTTCAAGCTGGATCCCACGCCCGTGGATGGAAGGCTTTGCGACCTGGAAAAGGTGGCGACATATGCACGCAAAGGGGTTTTGGCTCTCTTTTCGGACAGCACAAACGTCGAAAGGAAGGGGAGCACGCGCTCGGAAAGTACGATTCGCCCCGCGTTTGAAAGCATTTTCAAGGATGCCCGCGGGCGAATCCTGATTGCTACCTTTTCCTCAAATATTCATCGGGTTCAGCAGATGCTGGAGCTTGCCGAAGAGTTCGGCCGCAAGGTGGTGCTCGTAGGAAGATCCATGGCGGCCAATACGAGGATCGCCTCTGAAAGAGGATACTTGCAAATTCCTCGCGACATCCTGGTCGATATGAAATATCTGGAGAGTCTACCTGACGAAAAGGTCACGGTTCTGTCTACCGGTTCTCAAGGGGAACCTATGAGCGCCTTGTCGCTGATGGCCTTTGATCGCCACAAATATTTGAAGGTCAAGCCGGGAGATGTCATTGTCATGTCCTCCCGTTTCATACCCGGCAACGAAAAGGCGATAAATCATATCATTAATGAGTTTTCGCGTCGGGGAGCCCGCGTCCTCTACGAAAAGGTCTCGGATGTTCATGTTTCGGGGCACGCGAGCGAAGAAGAGCTACGCTATCTGATCCGGTTGGTGCATCCCAGGTACTTTATTCCTGTACACGGGGAGTACCGGCATCTTTTGAGACATGCGGCTATTGCCATTGAAGAAGGAATTCCAGCGGACCGAGTTCTGGTGGCTCAAAACGGGGACCTCGTCGAATTTTCCGAAGAAAACGCGAGCGTGGTCGACCAGCTTGACGTGGGGCGAGTCTTCGTTCACGGCAAAGGCGTTGGCGACATAGTTCACGATGTGCTGCGAGACCGTCGTTTGCTATCGGAGGTTGGGCTGGTAACCGTGGCTCTGGCTATTGCAAAGGAGTCCGGTAAGCTCGTATCAGGTCCTGATCTGTCCTCTTTGGGTGTGACTTTCGAGGAGGTCGAACAGGAACTTCTGGACAGCGTCCGCGCTGTGTTGATGGATCGCCTGGCCGAACTGAATCCACGGACACTCGAGGACTGGGAGGCATCGAGGCAAGACATCAGATTGGTTGTGCGCAGGCAGATAAATCGTATTCTTGGCCGCAAACCAATTGTCAGCACTGTTATCCTGCACGTGTGAATGAGGTTGTTGTGGAGTTGCCACCGTTCTGGCGCAGGTAAGGGCCGAACCTCCCTGTCACAATTCCTTTCAAAGTCATGAATAATTCCGGCCTACAAAAACCATGGCCGGGGTGGCCCCGGATTGGTGAAACGGTCCAGTCTCTGACGGGATCGCTTGTCCCAAAAGGCCCTTCCGCGGTGGTTCAGGTTTCTCGCCTGTCTATTAACGGTTACGGACACTCTGTTCACCACCACCAAGTCATTTGAGATACCGGTCACTTTTTTTGAATTTCTTTCATTTTGTGCTCCTCCGGCAAAATCCTGTCAAAGCGGAACGATTTTCCTTGCAATCGGTCGGCGGTTGGATTAGGTCTTATCCAGCGCCGACCAATGATGCCGAGCGGGGACGAGGTACCCTGTGGCTGCGCGTTATTGATCGGGCAGAGGTATTTTGCGGCGCCTGTGCATTTGGCTGGGATTTTTCTTGACAAGCCGCTCAGACGCGTGCTACGGTGACGAAAATTTCGGTTATAACAGCTCTTGTATTGGAGTATGCTTCGTTTAAGGAGGGTTTAGGATGAAGAAGTTGTTGCTTATGATGGTGGTGCTGGCGGGCTGCCTGGCCCTGGTAGGAACTGCATTTGCGGCAGGGCCGGCTAGCTGCGCGCCCGTGTGCAAACCCCCGGTTATGAAACCGGCAAAGTGCCCCCCGTCGATTGCCATCCCGGAGATCGTAGAGAAAAAGGTTACGCCGGAAGCGGTGCTTTGCAAAGGCGCAACCAAAGGCAAGACCAAACTTTGTGGACCCTGCGCTCCCACGATTAAATGGGCTGTTTCCTGGAAGACCGCCGAGTTGGGTGCCACAAAAACCTGTAAGTACATGATCGTAAAGAAGGGCAAGCTGATCAAGGAGCCCAAGCCTGCGAAAGAGCCGGCATTCTGCTGGTAAGAAAGTATTCGTCATCGGAGAGTGACTGCAGTTCGTGCTGGTGCTAGACTGCTGCGGACTCCAGCCTCCAAGATGTGAATGAACATATGACAGAGGTCCCTCATGTCGAAGGGGGACCTCTTGCCGTTTCTAAGGCATTTAAGTGGGGCCGGGCGGAAAGTTGGGACGACCCGAGACCACGAAAGTTGCGTTCCCAATCCTCATCCGCCATACAACTGCGGATGAGCGAAACACACGCTACTCATTTCCCCATTCTTCCGACACGGAATGACGGGCAGGACTAACCGTGCTCCACCCGCTCCATAGGGTGCTCCTCTCAATGTCTTTTCAGACGTATAACTTACGGGGAGATCGTAATTTGCAGAACGCCGTTTTCGGCCCCAACCAAAGCGAGCGCCAGTTCTCTTCCACTACCGTCGAATCAAACCTGCCTCCGCGTGTAAGTAATGTCGGGACGCCTTTGGCCCCGGATAGTCCGATACGTGAGAATGGCGGCCAGAATGGCAGAGATTCCCAACCACGCGCAGCCCGTGACCAGCTTGTGATCAATAAAGGAGAAATCCGAGCTTATGCCGGAGAGCAATAAATGCAAAACGACCAGACCAATAGCGACGCATACGAGCGCAAAGTAGAAATGGTCCAAAAAGACTTTTATTGATTGCATCTTTGGTCTGCGGGAAGTAATGGCTTTGGTAGCTAATTTTCAATGTTTCAGTCAAGAATGTCAAGGGCTACCCTGTGCGCCGGGAACGCTTGGAGGACCTCGCTCCGTTACAATCGGCAGCGAGGCCGCTATACTAATGCCCTTTTAGAGGGGTAAACTGCGAGGGGAACCTTCTTGCCGCGTGTTACCGCGTAAATCGTATTGGAGGAATCGTGCGAGATAACCCTGTTTGGCCCAACGACGATTCTGAGTTGGAAGTGCCTTTACTGGATCTGAGGCCAATCCATCAGCCGCTGGCCGGCCGGATGAGAGAAGCAGTTGTCAGGGTTCTGGAGAGCAATCGGTTTATCGGCGGACCTGAGCTGGAAGCCTTCGAGAACGAAACAGCGGCGTATTGCGGCGCGAAATATGCTTTGGGGGTGTCGTCAGGCACTGATGCCATTATCGTTTCACTAATGGCACTGGACATAAGCTATGGAGACGAAGTCATCGTGCCGAGTTTCACCTTTTTTGCGACCGCCGGGTCGGTTCATCGTGTGGGGGCCAAACCGGTTTTTTGCGACATCAGTCCCGACACTTTCAATATGGACCCCACAAAACTTGAGGCATTGATCACCGCGAGAACCAAGGCGATTATCCCGGTTCACCTGTTTGGACAGTGCGCGGACATGGACGCGATCCTGGACGTGGCTCGGCGGCATTCGCTAAAGGTCATAGAGGACGCGGCTCAAGCCATGGGCGCGCGGTACCGAGACAGCATGGCCGGAAGCATGGGGGACACGGGTTGCTTTTCTTTCTTTCCGTCAAAGAATTTGGGAGGAATCGGAGATGGCGGCTTGGTGACCACAAACGACGCGGATCTTGCAGCGGCCATCAGGAGCCTGAGAGACCATGGCGCGCAGCGCAGGTACTACCACTCCAGAGTGGGCGGGAATTTCCGGCTGGACGCAATTCAAGCAGCGGCACTGCGGGTGAAGCTCCCCGCTCTCGAGGATTGGCATGACCAGAGGCGGCGTAATGCTGCCTTCTACAAGGAGGCGCTCTCAGACCTTCAAGAAGCGGGGCACTTGAGGCTCCCTGTGGAAGCGCCTTATGCAAGCCACGTGTTCAACCAATTTGTGATTAGGGTAAAGCAACGAGATCGGCTTCAGAAACATCTCATGGCCAATCGAATCGGCGAGGCTGTGTACTATCCGGTTCCGCTGCATTTGCAGGATTGCTTCTCGGACTTGGGCGTGAAGGAGGGAGCATTGCCTGAAAGCGAAGCAGCGTCCCGTGAGGTCCTTGCCCTCCCTATTTTCCCCGGCCTCACCGACCGGCAAACCGCGAAGGTTGTCCGCTGCCTGAGGGACTTTTATTTGTCGGCGAGCTGATGTTCATACCTGGTACCAATGCGCTTTTGCACGATCAGCCTTGAGAAAACAGTTGCTTGCCGACCCCGGCAGATCTCCCCGGCTGGCAACGGGACAGCTTGGCTTAGCCTCGGAGATTTACCAAAGTGGGCTCATTCATTGTTACTTCTTTGACCGCGCATTGATATAATGTGGCTTCAAAAAGGGAATTTTCCGGAACCGACATCTCTATATATTTCCGCAGGCCGCGAGACCGCAGCGATTGCCACGCGATCAGGGTTAACCCGTGAAAATTGAGATAAGAAATCGATTCACCCGCGAGATAGCTCTGAGTGGAGAAGCAGACTCCCTCAAAGCCTTTTTCCGTACCTTTGTGAGGTCCGGGGCTGATATTTCGGGGCTGGATCTTCCGGGAGCGAACCTTGCCGGGCTCAACCTCTCGAAGGTCAATCTCTCCGGATCCAACCTGTCGGGAGCTAACCTTACCAAGGCAGACCTGTCCGAAGCGGATTTGGCCGGGTGCAATTTGACCAGAACCATTCTTACGGGCGCAATCCTCAAGAAGGTGGATCTTACTGAAGCCAACCTAACCGGGGTGGACCTTACAGGAGCGAGCATGGAGGGAGCAAGTTTGGTAAACGCCGATCTGTATTGGTCAGCCCTTTCCGGGGTTGATCTCACCCGTGCTGATTTGTCCCAGACGAACCTGTCCAAGAGCAACCTCATAGTCGCGACCCTGGTGGAAGCCGATCTGTTTTGGGCGGATCTGGCTGGGACTAACCTCACTATGGCCAATCTTACCGCCGCGACCTTGACCGTAGCCAATCTTTCCCGGGCCTGTCTCACAATGGCTGATCTGTCAAACGCGATCCTGGCGGGTGCGGACCTCACCGGGGCTGATCTGAGCGAGGCAAATCTCACCGGGGCCGATGTTAACGAAGCCAACCTTGCGGGAACGAACCTCACCGGCGCCAATCTCACGGGCGTAGACCTCTCGAAGGCCAAAAAATAGCTGGAGAAGCAGTTTGTTGCACCGGCGGCCAAATCCCAATGGAGATGCCTGTTATTGCGGCAAGACGATTTGCCTCCCCGTTCGTTTATGGGTTGCCGAAATCCTTATCCGGTTGGGCGCAGAGCCTTAGCGGAAAGAAGTCTATTTCCCCCAGCGCCTTTGACAACAACCGTGATTCGGCGGGCGCGGCCCGCCCTACGGGAAACGTCGCCTCCTATCGTAGGCGGGCCGTGCCCGCCGAACGAGGTAAGCACCGACAACTTCGATTGGACGCGTTTTTGGACATTTCCTTTGGTGATCGATGTAACAGCGGATCCGGCTGAGCTTAGGATCTTTCCCTGGCGCGGCCTATTATTGAGTTATACAGAGCGATTCCCACCAGGAAGTCAGCCAACAGGATTACTATGTCAGCAAAGGTGGTTTCCAGGAGCCAGCCCACGGGGCTGTCCCACGGCTTGATCTTGACAAAGCCGTGAAGCGTGGCGGACAGGGAAAAGTCGGTCATAAGAATAATGCCCAAGAAGGCCAGAAATCCGTTTAGCAACAAACCCCAGACCGCGGTGCTTCTGTAAAGGAACAATATGCCCACCACCACCAAGTCGAGTGCGGTCCCAATATTGGCCACCAGGTGCATTCCTCCTTCACTGGGCGGGTGAATCCTGTAATGCAGCATGGTTCCGCCGATCGCAAGGCCGAGTAAGGCCGTCCACAGGAGACGCTGCTGTGTATTCATGACATCCTCGCTAGAATTTTGCTAGATAACCCAGCAAGAACATGAGGCAAATTGACACGACATGCACAATTATCCATCCACGCTTAGGATACATCAAGTGTTGGAGCATATCTTTCACCTCCCGAGAAATGCGGCTGTCAGCCGACCCGCAGCGTACACGGCAGCCATTCCGACGAAGTGAACGAGCCACCATCGGAAGCTCAAAAACCTCCATTCCTTTTTCACGCTGTCACCTCCTGTTACGTAATTCAGGAAAAGGCGAAGTATATTGGGAAGTTGTATATATCAAACGCGGCCAATATACCAAAAGCCAACAAAGTATATCCCATTGCCCACCAAAAAATGGCGGTCCCCACAATATGGCATTATAGCAATTGCCGAAAATAATGTCCGTTGTGATTCGACGGCTCCCTTACCATTGCTGCTTTGCTCACCCGTCGTTCCCGCGAAAGCGGGAACCCAGGGAATCTCGCGAGACGCGGGACTGGATTCCTGCCTCCGCAGGAATGACGGAATGTAGACCTCCCGAATCGGACAAAAATTTTGGCAACTACTATTTAACTTGATTTTTTTGTGGTGGATGCCACTGCCGGCTTCATCTTGACTCGCCTCGTAGTCTGCGGCGCCAATAGGCTGCCCTACGTTTGTAGTCCCAGGCTTGGTGTCATCCCCCGTAGGGCGGCCTATTGGCCGCCGTTGACTCAGGCGCCACTGAGGCTTCATTCCGCGAAAACTTTTGAGAATCACTATGGACACTAAGCCGCTGCAAGGGGAACAGGGCACCAACAATAGAGTTTTTGTTATCGCCCCGCGTTTTGGCGCCGGATGTAATCCCGCACCGCCAAGCTTACGAATTGGGAAAAAGGGACATCTCCTCTGTTCTCGTCAATTGCCTCGATTACACTAACCGGGAAATTAACCGCCTTGAGCCTCATAATTTCTTTGGCTTCCGAACTGACCGTCACGGATTCCGCTTCGCGGGCTTTGTCTCGAACTTTGACTCCGAACTCAAGAGGCTGTTGGGATTTCTCAACGAAATTCCTTTGCAGCACTTGGAATTCTTCGTCGGTCAGGGACAAATGGCCGAAGCCCACAAGGTGTTGTCCGGTGGCCTCATCTTCTTTAGCCCAATCAATTTTGGCGTGGCACGTTATTCTTTTGGTTCCGCGGTCAAGCACCAGCCTCAGCTTGACGTTCTGGCCCTCGCCGAAGTGCGTGAATTCGCTCGCCTCCACAAAGGAGGCCACCTGAATACCGTATTGGTACGCCAGATCCGAGTTTATGATTGGTGGAGTGGAAGCTATTCGCGAATGGACCGCGCCGTCAATGTGTTTGTATTCCATGTTCGGCCTCCTGTCCGGCAACAGTTCGGTCAACAGAGCAATTTACAGCGATGATACAATCTGGGTCCGAAATGGCCTATAGTTAATTATTAGCCAAATTGCGACAATTGCATACAAAAATTCTTTGACGCGCGATCAAATTGTTCCCTGTCTGGCCAAAGATTCAATTTCATCCGGCCCCAGGCCCAATTGCTCCAGAATCTCGCGAGTGTGCTCACCCAAAGCCGGCGCGGGAATGTCATCAGGCACAGGTGAATGCCCTAGAATTAGCGGGAAACCGAGTGCCCGCCCGCCTTCACGATTCCGGTTAATCATTTGACGGGTCGCAACCAGAGTGGAGTTGGAGGCATCGGCCAGAGACAACACCGGTTCGCAGCAAGCGTCGGCATTCTTGAAGACCTCCACCCATTCGGTTTGAGTGCGGGAAGCAAAAAGGCGTCGCAGTTCGTCGACAACCTCGGGGCCGCCAAACTGGCTGGCCACAAGGTCTTTCCGGTCCAACGCGTTGCAGAAATTCTCCCAGAACTTGAATTCCAAGGCCCCCACGGACATCCATAGGTCATCAGCCGTCTTGTAAAGTCCATAGCAGGGGAATCGCCCGTTCAGTAGCATCTTTCCTGGTTCGGGCTGCTCTAAACCGGATTCGACACCCGCGAAAACCATAGTGGCAAGGGAGAATGACCCATGAAACATGGACACATCTACAAATTGTCCCTGTCCCGTCTTTTCCCGCTGGATTACCGCAGCCAGCAGGCCCGCAATGCCCATGAGGCTGCCACCTGCCAAATCCGCGACCTGCACACCCGGTATGCCGGGCCGGCCATCCGCGGTTCCGGTCATTCCTATGACGCCGGCCAGGGACAAGTAGTTTATATCGTGGCCGGCCCTGAGGCGATAAGGGCCGTCATGACCGTAGCCCGTAATGGAAACGTGGATCAGTCGAGCATTTCGAGCGCTGGTGGTGTCATATCCCAGGCCGAGTTTTTCCATGGTGCCCGGTCTGAATCCTTCCACCATGATGTCGTAATGGTCCAAAAGCTCGAGAAAAAGCCTCTTGCCATCAGCATGTTTCAGGTTAAGGGCTACGCTCTTTTTGTTGCGATTGACCGCCTCGAAGAAAGGAGAGTTCTGTTTGCCGCCGAGAGCACGGGCATAGTCTCCACCGGCGGGGTTCTCCAGCTTGACTACCTCTGCTCCAAGTAGTGCCAGGAGCCAGGTCATGTACGGACCCGGCAGATTCATGGTCAGATCGAGCACTTTCAGTCCGTTCAGGGCTTGGGACATTTTCCACCACCAAAAGTTGTTTGTACAAAGGGACGTTGTTTCCGGATCACGAGGCAGCGGCCGGAGGGTTGCGGCTTTCCGTAGAGGCATCCCGCGTCCCGCGGGACCGTGCCCGAGATCCGCGATCGCAAACTTCACAGTGTTTCTTGGTAACTGACTCTACTGAACCCCGTTTGGGTCAAGGCCCCTCAAATGGGACGCTTACAACCCGAGGCGTTTCGCCGCGATCTCTTTCATCACCTCGTTGGTGCCTGCAAAGATCAAAAAGACTCTCATGTCTCTCCATGCACGGGCCACGGGGTATTCCTCACAGTAGCCGTACCCGCCGTGGAGTTGCAAGCAGCCGTCGATCACGCGCATGGCCATTTCGGTAATCCAGTACTTGGCCATAGATACTTCCAGCACCACATCCTTGCCTTCCATGTGATCCACAATCAGCTTGTCGATGAATGTCCGGCCGAGCTTCACCTGAGTAGCCATCTCCACGATCTTGAATTGGGTATTCTGAAACTTGGAGATAGATTTCCCAAAGGCTGTTCGCTCCTTGCAGTACTGAATAGTAAGATTGAGGATGTTTTCCGCTGCGCTCACGGCCCCGATGCAGCACACGAGGCGTTCCTGTTGGAGCTTTTCCATAAGCATGACAAAGCCCCCGCCCTTAGCTCCCAGGCGATTTGCTTTGGGAACGCGGCAATCAGTAAAGAAAAGCTCAGCAGTGTCTTGGCTGTGCCACCCAACCTTTTTCAGCGTTCTGCCCTTGTCGAATCCGGGGGTGGCTGCTTCGACCGCATAGAGGTCTATAGCCTTGTGCGGAACTTTCACCGACGGGTCCTTGACCGCGAGGACGATCAGATCGCAGTTCTGGCCATTGCTGATGAAGGTCTTCTGCCCGTTGATTATCACGTGGTCACCGTCATCGACCGCTGTGGTTCGTATGGACGCAAGGTCGCTCCCCGCGTTGGGCTCGGTCATGCCCACGGCAGTGATTATGTCTCCGGATATGCAACCGGGCAGGTATTTCTCTTTCAACTCCTCAGAGGCATAGGAGGTTATGTAAGGGACCACTATGTCGCTGTGGAGGAAACACGCCAGGCCGAAATGGTTTGTCCTTGTGAGTTCCTCCATAAGGATGACGGAATAAAGAAAGTCCGCTTCCATTCCCCCGTATTTCTCAGGAAGGTCCATGCACAAGAAACCTTGTTCCCCCATTTTTTTCCAGGCTGATTTGGGGACTATACCGGCCTCCTCCCATTCTTCAATGTAAGGAACGACCTCTTTTTCAAAGAATTTTCGAACCGCGTCTCTGAAAATCCGGTGCTCTTCCGAATAGTTGATAATCTCCATGTTTGGGCCTCCCGAGAGGTGAGCCGTCACTCTGAGCCCTTGTCCGGGCTGGAGTGAGTTTGAGCTATACCGTTAAAGATAAGCTCGCAAAGCTCTTCAGTGAGTTTGTCGGCTTCGATGTCGCGATTGAAGATGACTCCGGGAAGACATACATGTTCTATCCCCCCTAGAACAGCCTGTCTGATGACAGACACCGAGATGTCGTCGCGGATTTCACCGCCTTCGATACCTTCTTTGACAATCTGTCGGACCATCTTGCCGTACCGCCGGACTATCTCGTACGCGTCGCTTTTGAAATAGTCCGGATAGTTCCTTACTTCCAGCAGTAAGATCCTGGCGAACACCCTATTTGCGGCATACATGTTGATGTGAGACCAAATGAGCTTTCGCAGTTTGTTAAGGGCCCCCTTGATCCCCCGCAGGTCCATCTGCCCTCGTGAGAGGAAATCCTCCATGTATTCCTTCAAGACCTGATGCAGCAGGTCCCGCTTATCCTGGAAATATTTGTAAATGAGGGCTTCGGTCACACCGGCTGTTTTGGCTATTTCAGAAGTAGTGATCGCGCTGAACTCCTTCTCCGCGAGCAGAGATCTCAGGGCTTCCGCGATCTTGACCCGACCAGGGGGCAAATGCCTGTCATTTATCTTTTTGATGTGAGGTTTTCCCATTCTAGGACTCGCCCCCACGGCACCCGCGGAAGCAACTATCGTTGGAATCCATTCTGAAAAAAGGTCCTCGCCAAGGCTTCACGGTCCTACACAAGCGATGAGTCCAGACCGCACGCGATGAGTCGCTCGAATTCAGGCGCAGGCGCCAGGGCAGGCATGTTGAATTTTTCGGATAGTTCCGTCAGTCTGGAATGAACCGCCTTAACGCCCCGCTGGCTGACGTACCGGCCCGGCCCGTGCCAGCAATCAGGAAAGCCTATACCCAGGACCGCGCCTAGGTCCATGCTGTAATAATCGCGTAGGATCCCTTCACTCAAGCACCAGAAGGCTTCGTTCACCATTCCGAGCAAAAGGATGTCTTTTGCTTCGGTATCGGTCGGCCTAGGCATTCCTTCCCTTCTCACCACATGAGCCAGCGCGGATTCGTCTCGGACAAACTTCCGCGGGTCCACGTAAAACGAAGGCTTCCCCAGGCCCACGTATCCTGCTTCGTATAGTTTGGTCAGAGTCGGGGGCACAGTCATCCTGTCAGGGAATCGCTCGGCCATGAAACGGCTTGCGTGGTACACGACCATTCCGCCTGTGGTGCCGTAAACATGCAATGGTCCCTGCGGAAATCCTGCCTGCAAAGCCAAAAAGTCTACATCCCACGGCGACAGGCCCAATTCCACCAATATGAAACCATTCATGACAAAATTGCCGAACGTTCTACTGGTATAGAAACCCGGACCATCACCGACGAGGATCACCGTCTTTCCCATGGCTCTGCCCGCTGTCACCGCAGTGGCCAGCGCCTGCCTGCTTGTCGACGGACCTTGAATCACTTCGAGTAGCGGCATCAGCGGTACCGGCGAGAAGTAATGCATCCCTACAACGTGTTCAGGCCTGGACGCTTCGGATGAAATATCCGCCATGGGTATTGTGGAAGTGTTGGACGCAAATATGGCATCGGGATTGACTTGCTGGACCTGCGCGAGGATTTTCCTTTTCAAGGGTAGGTCCTCAAAGACGCATTCGATGACCAACGGCACGTCCCTGATGTCGCTGTAGTCCGTGGTCCATTGGATGTGGGACATGACCGCTTCCTTTCGACCCGGGCTCCATCTGCCGCGAGCGACCCGGTCTCCCAAGGAACGGTCGACGTTGTCCACAGCAGCCCGTACCTTCTCTTCATCCACGTCGATCAGAGTAACGTGTGCTCCCTTGTCCGCAGCCACTTGAGCTATACCTTGGCCCATAAGGCCGGCTCCGATTACGGCGATCCTGTCGGCGCGCACGGCCGCGGAAGGGTCGATCTTGGCCAGCTTCGGACCAACGCTTGTGGCAAGAAAGAAGAGGTCTACCTTGTTGCGCGTATTCGGGTGAAACATGATCGGAACGAACAGGTCGATCTCGTTTTTGACCGCCTGATCGAACGGCAACCTCAGGCCGGCTTCCAGAGCTTCGATCACGGCAAGCATGTTAGGGCGGTCAGGGCATATGGTGTACCTGAATCTGGCCGCGTTTAGAATCTTCTGTTTTTCGTCATCACTAATAGGGCTCGGTTCATGATAATTGGGATCGTAATTGCGGTTTACGACTCCCTGATGATCGGCCAACCAACTCAACGCCTTTGGCCTCAATTCGGCAGAAGAACATAAGGTGAAGGCTTCGGAACCTGAAAAAGACTCGACCGAGCTTATTCTTGCTGTGATTATTAACTCCACGGCTGCCTTGAAACCCACCACACGGCGCAATGTCTGAGTAGCGCCGCCTGCCGGGAAAAGCCCAACGCTCACTTCAAGCTGCCCCACTCTTGAATCCGGGGTGGCAAACACATGGTCGCAAGCCCACAACAGCAGTTCCAAGCCGCCGCCCAAAGCGGTTTGGCCATCCAAGATCGCCACCACAGGGAAAGGTGCTTTAGCCAGGGCGTCCAGGGCCTCCTGGAATCTGTGCAGTATCTGGCGAACTAATTGAGGCGTGCCGCCGGTCAATACTTCCTTCAGGTTGGCCCCGTCGAGGAAGCTCTTTTTCTTTGCCGAGATCACAACGACTCCACGAACCTCGTCCTTTAGCGCACTAGCAACGGCCTTCTCCAGATCGGTTATGAACTGCTGGCCGATGGTGTTTACAGGCCCCGCTGTGTCTATGACCATTGTGGCAAATCGAGAAGCCTGATCCAGGCTGTAAATGATCTCGGGCATGCTCCCTCCTGTTGAATTTCTCGGTTATAGTGCGGCGCTTCTAAAAAGAAGAGGTCTGAAAATCATCCCTGTGCTCTTTCGAAATGGCGCAGGCTGCTTGTTGAATGCTTTCCGCTATCAGCGGAAAGCATTCAACAAGCAGGATATGAAAGTTTTTGGGGAGGGGTGCGGGGAGGCCCTTTTTGTAAAAAGGGCCTCCCCGCAATTTCATCCTGCACTCTCTCAAACCTCGACTATGACGGCTTCACCCTGGGTTAGGCCGCCGCATATGGCCGAGACGCCCAAGCCGCCACCGCGTCGGCGCAGCTCATACATCATGGTCATCATAATTCTGAGGCCTGATGCGCCTACCGGGTGGCCCAATGCGATGGCGCCGCCGTTGACGTTGGTCATCCTCAATAGCTCGTACCACTTGTCCGAGTCTTCGTTCGCGAGGATCTTGGTGCTCACCAAAGGCATCGCGGCAAAGGCTTCGTTGATCTCGATCAGATCCATCCGTTGCAGGTCAAGGTCGGCTCCGGCCAAGACTTTTCGGATGGTAAGCGCAGGTATCCATGAGATGCCGTTGGGCTGGTCGGTTTCCCCAGCCATGTGGACAATTCTGCCGAGAGGTGTGAGATTGAGTTCTCGCGCCTTTTGCTCCGTCATGATCACTACGGCTGAAGCTCCGTCGCTTAGTCCGGGGGCGTTGCCCGCAGTGGTTGTCTTGGATCCGAAGATAGCGGGGAGTTGCTCGATCGCGGCTACACTGCTGTCCGGCCGGGGGGATTCATCCACTGAGAAGATGGATTTTTCTCTTCCCTTCCTGGCAACTATAGGAGCGATCTCCTCGTCAAATTTGCCGCCCTCACGAGCCCTGGCCCACTTGGAATGAGAGGCCATTGCCCACGTGTCAAGCAGCCGCTTTGGGACCTGGTATTTTTCAGCACCGTCCGATGCATCCTCCGCCACAGACTTGTACCCCGGATAACTGATGGGAAAGATGGAATCCTTGAGCTTCACTTCTCCAATCCGCACACCGGCCCTCAATTCCCTGCTGGTATGCGGGACACGGCTCATGGATTCGACCCCGATAACCAGGGCCGCGGACGCTTCCCCGAGCCGGAGCGCCCACCAAGCCATCCGAAGCGCTGTCAGCGGTGAGCAACACGCGGTATCAAGCGTGATTGTGAAGCGATCCAAGCCCAGCTTGAGGGCGATTTGCCGCCCTGCCACCGAGCCGGTCTCAAAAGAGCCCGGCATGCAATTGCCGACAAATACCTGGTCGATGTGGCTCCCCAGATCGTTTCCCTGGGCCGTGAGAGCGGCTCGTCCCGCGTGAACAGCCAGTTCCAGGGGCTCCATTTCGGAGAGTGAGCCGAGGTACCTGCCGAAAGCGGTCCTTTTGGCGCCTACGATGACGAATTGTCCTGACATGTACCCTCCGCGTCAATCGGGATGGTGGGGGGTGGGTTAATGTAACTAACCTAGTGAATAGCTAACTGATTATGCGAAGTATGGGCTATATGAACCCCACAAGGAGTAGGTAAGTGATAATCACCCACCCGCGCGCCTCTGTCAAGAATTTCTTGCTTGCAACACCCTGCGGGTCTCGTACCCATGCCTTTCATGGATGTAAACATTGCAGGCACTGATGCCTGCCTTTAAAGTGTTTGCCAAAATTTTTGCCTGATTCGGGAGGACGCCATTCCGTCATTCCTGCGAAGGCAGGAATCCAGTCCCGCGTTTCGCTGGATTCCCTGGGTTCCCGCTTTCGCTGCAACGACGGGGTGAGCAAATCAAAAATAGTGGGGGGCGTTGGGGGCCAACGGACATTGTTTGTTGGCAATTGCTACAATGAAACTACTTCTCCTACCACGCGCTGAAATGATATCGGCTCGCTTTCAAACTGTGAAGATGACCTCGCAGCCAAAGCAGCACTGACCTGGTGCCCAGGTCAGTGTCTGATTCAAGGGATTATTCATTGTTTGGCCGCGCAATGGTATGAGCCCCGCCCTTTCTTTTTTCGGCATGAATCGAATCGCGGATGTTCGCATCTAGAATGACGTAACGGATCGAATACGGAGATGTGCCATGAGTGGAAGAGATACGGAAAGAATCGTACCGGAATCAATGATGCCGCACCGAGAGGAGCAGACTTTTTGTCCTCCGGTAGAAAACTGGCCTGACGACCAATTTGCTCGCTGGGTGATCTCTCATAGAGACGACGTGAAGACCCTAGTGTGTGGTTCGACCTTTTATGGAGGCATACCTGCCTGCAGGAGTTGATGGGCAAGGTGTCTTCCGTGGACGGTTGGGTTCGCGCGGCGGCATAATGAGATTTTTGTTCGAATGTATGGCGGTCACACCATTCCAGTGAATCGCAGCAAGAGAGTCGCGCTCGGAGATAGTGTCAAGAAGAACCAGCTTTGACCCCTGGCGCATGAAGATAAGCAGGCTGTCCAGCGGGATTGGCGGTCTGATCGCGCTCCCGCGAGCTACCAGCCCAGCCTGCGATGCTGTTGCGCTGCGCCCTTCCTTGTCACCCTTCACCTGGTCTTTTGGATAAAGGAAGTAGGCGTGGAGGTCCTGCTTGTCGTACAGCATGCGCACAAATTGGCCCAGCCCATCAACCCCCTGAAACACTACGGCGCTCTGAGCACCGTGATCGGGCAAGTACCACTGAAGGTCCAGGAACAGGAACGTCGTGCCCGGCGCGACATCCGGGACTTGCTCTACAAGGTTTGCGCAGATTTGGTCCCTCTTCTCGGCCGCCTCCAGCCACTTGTTTCTCAGATCCATGAAGAAAACCGCCATCAAAGCTATAACAACAACAGCGGCAACTTTCATCACCGACCGCATTCCTTGGCTCCTGGGAGCCGTAACCGACAAGCCCAGTAGTATTGCCACTCCGTACGAACCCGCGGAATAAATGCGGCTTTGGCTGGTAAAACCCATTGAGGAATCATATCCGGCCATCAGGTAGGGCAGCATGCCAAGCACCAGAACAGCCAGTCCCAGCACAGCTACATAAAGCCAACTTCGTTCCCAACTGGCCGGCTTCTCGCGGCTCGAAGAATCCCCACTCGCGGCGCGATAGAGCAAGCCTGAGGCTATCAATGCTACCAGGCATCCCCAAGTCCAGGCCAGTTTGTCGCCGGAAAGGTCCCGAAATGGAATCAAACAGTATAGCGCCAAGTTGGTGATATATGTCCATGCCAGGCTCCAGGGCGGGATCAAGGAGCTGTGCCCCACCGCACCCCCTGAAAAAACCGCAAACCTGACCAAGACGAAAACCGTGAAGGCTGCCGTAATTCCTGTGCCGACCCGAAGCAGAAAAGACCGGTATGACAATCCATTTTGGTTCCGGGTGTGAATCGGCCAGACGAACAGCGGAACGGAAAAGATGAGGAATGTCGTATTCTCGTAAGTAAACGCGGCCAGGTAGTAAAGAAGGACGGGCAATATCAGCCCGTGCCACGACGGCGAAACCTGAGCCCATCGCTGAAAAGCCCACACAGACACCCAAAACAACAATACGGACAGTCGAGAATTGTCCGTATGAAACATGTACAGAAGATTGGAAAGGGGGGTCAGGACAAACGCAAACAGGGCACTTAACACCACGAGAGAGTCCCTGCCCGGAAAAGCTTTTTTCAAGCAAGCTCCCATGAGCAGGCAAGACCCCATGGACAAGAGCAAAGCCGAGAGATTGTACCAGATCCTGTTCAGTCCGAAGGTCTCAAAGGCCAGAACCGTGTAAAGCCCTTCGACAGGCCGCCGGGATTCCTTAATGTATTCCCAGATGGAGTAAGGAAACGAATTCCAGTACGGCCACGCGAATTGCCACCAGTCGTCACCCTGGAAGCCGATGTTCCCGATGAGTATTGCGGCACTGACGCTGCATACGACCAACCCCGCGGCGGTCCATGATACAATTTTCGTGTCCGGACCAGTTTCACCCAATCCTAAATTCTCTCTTCCCGACACAGCGCTGATACTGCCTTCACTAAACAGGGAGCTATTTGGGCTCTATTTTTTCAGAGGAGACGACCGCGGCGGAGCTTCGGTCAGGGGGAACCGGCGTCGGGGGAGACGCAGGCCCGGGCTGCTGCGCGGGAATAGCGGCTTCCACATCTCCGTCCATGACCTTTTTAAAAGTCCTAATCCCCTTGCCCAGACCCTCCATAATCTCGGGAATTCTTTTGGCGCCGAACACAATAACAACTATTAGCAGAATCACGATCAGTTCTTGCGCACCAAGCATGATTTCCTCTCCTTCGTTCGGGAAGGGCCTTTCTCTCACGGCTTCCAATTGTATGTCGGATTTGCCGGAGTGTCCACCGCTTACAAAAGCATCTGACTTTGCAGGCCCTTTCGTGTTATGGTTTGCACTGGACTACAAATTCAATCTGCTGAGCCGGGACTCCTTTGGAAGCATCACGGAACAGAACCTACCGATTTGTCATCGGGGGCGTTTCTCTGCTCTTGAACACGTTAGGGGCAGGATTAACCTTTGTGTACTTCACGTTCATCAGATCCGGCCTCAGCCCTAATCTGGCCGAGCCGGACATAAGGACGCTAATCTCTTATTTTGTGTTCGTAATGATTCTGGTGAGCGGTGCGGCTCATTTATTCTCAGTGAGATATTACAAGCGCTTATGGCTGCGCCTGAGTAGTGTCAAGGAAGAGCCTGATCCACAGCGGACCAGAGCCATATTAGATAGCCTTCTGAATGTTCCCTTTAATGTTTCAGCCCTCAGTCTTCTAGCGTGGCTCGCCGCCGGGGTGCTATTCGGCGTTGTCCCCGAGTTCTGGCAATCCTCGGAGACGGCGCGGTGGTATCGTGCTTCTCACGTATTTTTCGGCATTGTGTTCGTGGGTGCGCCTTTCACGGTCGTTTTTCTTTATTTCGTCTTGGAATGGCTCATACAGAATAGACTGCATTCACTGTTTCCCTCCGAAGCGCTGACCACAGTTCCGCGTTCGCTCCACTTGAATGTCTTGCCGAAGATAATTCTTGTTTCGTTATTGATAGGGATCGTACCCGTAACGATAATCAGTTACGTCACTCTGGGCCAAATCCACCAGGTCCGGGCAGGGGAGGTGGACATAGGGAGTTTCATCGCGCATATGCCCGTGGTCATAGCGTTCCTCCTTTCCTTGGCTGTACTCGTGGCGGTGGGACTGTCGGTCTTCGTGGCCAAGAGCATTTCGGAACCGCTGCGTCAACTGAGCACCGCTATGAGGCGGATTCGAAAAGGAGACCTGGATGTGAACGTACCTGTGGTCTCAAGCGATGAGATAGGAAGGATGACGGAAGGATTCAATCGCATGGTTGGAGGGTTGAGAGAACGGGATTTCATAAGAGACACCTTTGGATCGTACCTGAGCCCCGAGGTCGTTTCGGAGATCCTTTCCTCGCCCGCCGGAGTGAACCTCGGCGGAGAACAGCGGGATATAACTATTCTGGTAGCTGATTTGAGAGGATTCACTGCACTCACCGCCAATGTGGGGCCTGACGCGGTGGTGAAAATCCTCAACCGTTTCCTGGAAAAGATGGTCGATATAATCGTCCGGCATGGTGGAACAATAGACGAGTTCACAGGTGACGGAATTCTTGCATTCTTCGGGGCTCCGCGCGTAATGGCTGACGCTCCGGAACGAGCCTTGCGATGCTCCATTGAAATGCAGAATGCAATGAGTGGCCTCAACGACGAATTGCATCCTGACCTGACCCCCGGCAACGAACAGACCGACACACCAAATCCCGGACGGACCGGGAACCCTTTCACCGGACCACTCACTCTTCAGATGGGCATCGCAATCAACAAGGGGCGCTTGATTGTTGGCAACATAGGATGCGAACAACGCAGAAAATACGGCGCGGTGGGAACTCCAATCAATGTCGCGTTCCGGATCGAGAATATCGCCCGTGCGGGGGAGATCCTAGTAAGCGAGGAAGTCTACGAATCCATTAAGCATATAACCGGAGCGCACCCCATGCCCGGGGTCCAATTGAAGGGCATAGACCACGCGGTCACTTTGTACAGCCTAATTCCCTGATACATTATGAACCCTCGGCGTTACCTTGAGATACGGGACGACTCTTGTACTAGCGCTCTCCAAGGCATATACCACTTGCCACAATTCTTGACCGTTTGTACAACCCGAACTCCTAAAAAACCAGTGGGGACCAGAGCCTGCCCCGGACCGCGATCCGGGGTCCATGTCACGCCAGGGGCGTGATTGATTTATACTGGCAAAATGTGCCGGCACGGAGGCCGGCACCTACTACTTTCCCGGAACCGCCTTGCGCAATCGGACATTATTTTTTGACACTTGCTATAATCCGAATTGGTGTCACTCGACCAGATTCCATTTGCCGTTGTCGATGCGGACTACAATCATGGAATCAGTGCCCAGGCCGTTATGATCCTCGGGCGTTAGGTTGTAGATTCCACTGACCCCCACATAGCCCTTGGTATTCTCGATGGCTTCTCGGAGCTTCTCGGGATCTGTTCCTGCCTTCTTCATGGCGTTGGCCACTATGTAAATGGCATCCCAGGCATACCCGGAGTGCGTATTTAGAGGGAATTCTTTGTTGTACTTGTACACGTCGTTGTACAGGCGCACAAACTCCTTAATCACCGGCTTTTGAGGGTCGTTATCCGCGAGTTTTTCCCATGCCATCAACTTGGTGGAAGGCATGATGTTCCCTTCCGCTGCTGCTCCTGCAAGCTCCACGTATTTGGGATCCGGGAGCCCGTGGCACTGGAAGAGCGGAGTCTTGATGTTCAGTTGCTTGACGTTCTTGGCCACGATCGCGCCGGCGGGTCCTATGGTCCAACACACAATGGCTTCAGGGTTTGTCGCGGCGATTTTGGTTAGCTGAGAGGTCATATCCGTGTCTTTGGGGTTGAACGACTCGTCCGCCACTATGGTTATGCCGTGTTTGGGAGCCAGTTTTTCGAGCCAGCCTTTGCCGTCTTTGCCGAACCCATCAGATGCCGTGATCAGGGCGACCTTTTTCAGATTGTGTTTTTGCAGATAGGTGTAGACCTTTTCCACTGCGGTGGAACTTCTCTGCGGGGACTTGAAAACCCACTTGAAGGTCCCCAATGGCCCGCCTCCCATGATGACAGGATCGCCTCCAACCGTCATAAACGTCGGAATTCCCGCATCCTCGATCAGTTTTTTGACCGCCATGCCGAGATCGGTCCGGTCCGGACCTATTATTGCCGCTACTTTGTCCACGTTTATAAATTTTTTCGCCACCATAACCGCCTTTGTCGGCTCGGATTCGGTGTCTCCCAGCACCAGCTCGATAGGCCGGCCGTTGATGCCGCCTTCCTTGTTAATCTTTTCCACCACCATCTGGGTTACGAGTTTGGTGGGTGTGCCTATCGCGGCCGCAGGCCCGGATAGGGAGTAAAACGCGCCGATTTTGATGGGTTCAGCGGCATTTCCCGCCGTGACCCCAGCTAGAAATAAAATTGCCAGCAAAAGAAATCCCACTCTTTTCATGCCACCCTCCTTGGATCTGATCTGGTCCCTTGCCGTGAAGCAGCGCAAAACGGGACGAAAAGCGTCGCTGTAGCCAAGCCGTGAAGAAATGCCAATAGGATGCCTCGAACCCTGTTACATGGTTACATCCTGCCCGAGAAAAGCACGCCGGACTCTCTCGTCTTTCATCATCAGGTCTGGAGGCCCGCTCGCGGAGATCCTTCCGTTCTCTATCACGTATGCTCGTTGCGAGATTTTCAGGGCAGCCAGAGCATTTTGTTCAACCAACAGTATAGTTCGCCCTTCGTTGCGCAGTTCCTTGATTATGCGGAATATCTCTCTGACCACCAGGGGCGCCAGCCCCAAGGAAGGCTCGTCGAGCAAGAGCAGGCTTGGGTCCGCCATCAAACCTCGGCCTATTGCCACCATTTGCTGTTCCCCACCCGATAGGGTCCCGGCGAGCTGTTTTTTGCGGTTCTCCAGCGAGGGGAACAGCGCAAAAATGCGATCCATTTCCCCTATCAACGTTGCCTTTTTCATCTGGCCGGCTCGCAGGTACGCCCCCATTTCCAGATTTTCCTCGACAGTCAATGGACCGAATAGTTGACGATTCTCAGGCACCTGGACGATTCCCAGACGGACGAGGCGCTGAGAGGAGGCTTTTGCCACCTCCTGACCCTTGAAAAAGACCTCACCGCGGCGTTGGGGGTGCACGCCTGAAAGACAATTCAACAACGTGGTTTTACCTGCGCCGTTTGCCCCTATCAAGCATACTATTTCTCCCTGTTGGATCTCCAGAGAAATTCCTTTCAAGGCCTGGTTACCGCCATAAAAAGCCTGCAGGTCTTGCACTTTCAGCATTTAGCCTACACTCCTCGGGTACGCGGGCAGGACGATGACCGGCAAGATGCCGGCGCTACGGAAGACCTACACTCCCCAGGTACGCGGACAGGACTTTTTCGTTCTTCTGGATCTCCTCAGGATGACCCTCTGCGATCTTTCTGCCGTAATTAAGTACCACTACCTTATCGGAGACTCCCATTACAAGGCCCATGTCGTGCTCAACAAGGAGGACCGAGATCCCCATCGAGCGTATTTTTTTGATGAGCCGGGCGATCTCCGCGGTTTCCGTCATGTTGAGGCCCGCGACCGGTTCATCCAGGAGAATCAGCCGGGGATTCGACACAAGTCCGCGAGCCATTTCCACTCGCTTCTGTTCGCCGAAAGACAGACTCGATGCCGGCCAGTGGGCCTTCTCATCCAGCCCCAGAAAACTCAGCGTGTCCCACGCCTGCTGTTCTATTGCTGCCCCTTCCTTACGAAAGCCTGGGAGGCGAAGCAGGCATTGGAGGAACTCGCTCCTGGTTCGCGCGTGCAGCCCTACCATCACGTTTTCCAGGACAGTCATGTTTTCGAATATCTGAACATTCTGAAACGTACGTGTCATGCCCAATGCTGCCATTTGATAAGGGCGACTGCCTTTAACTCCTTGCCCATCAAAGATCACTGTTCCGGACTGCGCCTGATAATTGCCGGAAACCACATTGATCATTGTAGTCTTGCCCGCGCCGTTGGGGCCGATAAGGGACGTGATCGAACCCTCCACAACATCGAAGGACACCTGCGCCAGAGCCACTATACCTCCGAAGCGGATGGTAACGCCTTCCATGTTGAGGATTGCCCGACCGGACGAATATGAGCCCGAAACCACACGGTCAGTTCTCGGATCAGCGTCCCTGCCGGCGGCCGCGGGGTAATGTTCACGATACTTTGAGTCTTCTTTTTGCTCCGACGGCAATGCCTCGGCAGGTCCCTTCATCGACAGCCATCGTTTTCGAGCCGCAACCACCAGACCTTCCGGCACAAAGATCAGAATGAGCACCAGGATCAAACCATAAAAGACGTCCTTGTACTCATCGAAGAAATGAAGCACATTTGGCAGGGAAGTGAGGAAAATCGTCCCAAACAGCGCGCCCCAGACACTCCCCATTCCGCCGACAATGACCATAGTGACAAGTTCCACGGAAAAGAATATGTCAAACGTTTTCGGACTTATGAACGTCAAGTAATGGGCATACAAACTGCCTGCCAAAGAGGCGAACAGAGCGCTCAGAACGAACACCTTTACCTTGTACTTTTCTGTGGGAACGCCTACGGAAGCGGCTGCAATTTCGCTCCCGTGCAAAGCCCTCAGGCCTCTGCCTACCCTGGAATTGACGAGGTTGAGCGACAATAGAACAAAAATGAAAGCACACGACCATATCAAGAAATACATTTTTAGGTCGGAATCCAACGCCCAGGACCCCAACTGTAAATTAGGTATACCGGGGAAACCCGATGGACCGCCCGTGACTTTGTCCCATTGGATTAGAATTATGTTTATTATCAAATTGAAACCTAGTGTGGCCATGACAAGGTAGTGACCATGAAGCTTCAAGGTGGGAATGCCGATAATCAAGGCGATCAGGCCTGTAGCCAATAGCGCAATTAACATCGCAGGCCAAGGAGACATATTGTACGTGACGGTGAGAATGCCTGAGAGGTACGCCCCCAGTCCGTAGAACGCCGCGTGTCCGAGTGAGATCTGTCCTGCATAGCCGATCAACAGGTTGAGGCCTACCACCACCATTGTGTTCAGGCCGATGATGTTGGCCACGTTTAGATAGTAGGGGTTGGTGGTCAGAAAAGGGAAAAACAGGATGCCCGCGGCCAACGCTACCAAAGACAAATACTGTTTGATTTTGGAAAGACGGCCGGTCATAAGGCTATACCCGTTCTTTTTCCCCATAGCCCAGCAGCCCGCTTGGCTTCAGGAAAAGGACCGACAAGAGAATGGCAAAGGCTATTACATCCTTGTAAGTGGAAGAAATAAGACCGGCGCCTATGGATTCAAGAAGCCCGAGCAACAACCCGCCTATGATGGCGCCGACGCTGTTTCCATAACCGCCCAAGACCGCGGCAGCGAACCCTTTAAGGCCCAGCATTACACCTATGTCGTAGTTGAGGGTCGTAATGGGAACTATGATTATTCCGGCAACCGCGCCCAGGGCTCCGCTAAGCGCGAAAGACAACAAGATCATTCGATTGACATTCACCCCCATGAGCGCAGCGGCCGTGGGGTTGAAAGATGTAGCTCTCATGGCTTTACCGACTCTGGTGCGACTGAAAAAGAAATGCAGGAGCCCCACCACAAGGACGGTGATACCTAAAATCCAAAGGCTCTGAGGCAAAATTGCCGCGTTCCAGACCACGAGGGGTGTGTCTCCGGAAAAAGAAGGGAGCGCCATCTGGTTTTTACCCCAGATAATTTTGATTATGCCTCGTGTCAGAATGGAGACACCGATAGTGATGAAGATCAGTATAATTATGGCGCGGGATCTCGCCGGCTGAATCGCTAGTCTTTGCACCAATCCGCCGATACCTGTCACAGCCAGGACGCCCAGGACAAAAGACAGCGGCATGGGCAAACCCAGTCCCATAAGGAAGGTGTACATCATCATGCCGCCCAGAGTGACGAAATCCACCTGGGTGAAATTAACTATTCCAGTGGAATTGTGGATGATGCAGAAACCGAGAGCGATCAGGGCATAGATGCTGCCGGTGGTGAGTCCGGAAACGACGAATTGAGCAAGCTGGTCACCAATAGACATGCTCTCCTTCAGTTATCAGCCCTTTTTCTTTGGTAGCCTGAACTACTCGTGTAACCGTTCAGGCGGAAACTGTCAAGAAAGAAGCCGGTGACCGCGAGGCCAAAAAAATTTCGTCTCCCGCAGGCCGCGTTGACTCCGGACCAAATCTGACATATTCCTATAGCCGTGTCGTAATACCAATGCGCTTTCATGCGAATAAGCATGGCGGGCGTCCCGCGGGGCCGCTAACATATTATAGTAGGCGCCGGGGTCCCTGCCGGCGCATCGGTTTAACCGGCCAACGATCATTCTTCAGCGTGTCGGGACACTAGTTAATGGGTGAGCCATCAAGAAAGGGGCTGTGGGGCCGGTTTCGGCGGATCATCCACGGTAATTTTATCGAGCCCTTAGTCAATTCCAGGCATCCACCGTGGTTTGACGCGCGGGGGGTAGCCGTAGGGCTGGTCGTCGGATTTGGGGTCCCTGTGGGCGGCCACTTCGTGGCCCTGGCCATTCTGAGAGCCATATTCGGATTCAACTTTATAGTGGCTTTCGCGTTCACGTGGGTCTGCAATCCATTTAATATGATCCTCGTGTACTATGGATATTACTTGCTCGGATCTGTGGTGGTCGGCAAGCCTGCCGCCCTGGGCCTTGAGGACTTTGGCAATCTGCTAACTCCCATTATAGAAATGACATACTTCTGGGAAGCCCTATCTGCATTCCTTCAACTGGGCAAAGACCTGCTTGTAAGGTGGTATGTGGCTGCGGCCATGATTTCCGTTGTCTCCGGGGTGATCGGATACGTTGTCACGTACCGGGTGCAGAAACTGCGCTGCCGGCGAACCGCGGAGAAACTCGGAGTGAAATACGAGAAATTCCTCGAGGAACTAGAAAGTGGACCCGCCACGGGACCGACTTGACACCAATAGACTAAATCGGAAGGCAAGGGATCATGCAGGGAAAGGACCGAACAATGGGCAGACCATTCTCCAGGGGATCTTTGACGGGAACGCGGCGGAAAGGAGGTCTAAATGGGAATTCGCGTCAAAAGGGTCTATGACACACCCGAAGACCAAGACGGTTATAGAGTGCTGGTGGATCGCTTGTGGCCTCGCGGGATAAAGAAGGAAAATGCCCGCATCGACGAGTGGGTCAAGGAAATATCCCCGAGTAACGAACTCCGGAAATGGTACGGTCACGATCCGGAAAAATGGGAAGAATTCAAGCGGCGATATTTCATGGAACTCAGGGACCATTTGGAGACAGTAGAGCACCTCGGAAAGAGGGCGTCAGAGGCCACCGTGACATTCCTGTTTTCCAGCAAAGAACTCCGGATCAATAATGCAGTGGCCTTGAAGGAGTACGTAGAAACAAAATTCAAGCCGTGATTATCTCTCGTTCCCAGGCTCCAGCCTGGGAACGCATGCCGGGAGGCTCCTGCCTCCCCTTTACATGAACGATTGAGGACATTAGCGTAGGACGGTTAAAGCGAACCGCATTGCCCGGGAAAGCCGCCCGAGAGATGCAGTTTGCGATTGTTACAGCATCCTACCGGACTAAGTAATGTCCGGGCCAGAGCCCGGACGACAGACATTCCCAGGCTGGAGCCTGGGAACGAGACAATAAGCGAACAAATCGACCCCTCTGGACGTGGCCCTGTAGCGGCCAGAGCCTGCCCCGGACCGCGATCCGAGGTCCCTGCCGGCCCTGCATAATGCAACCTGTTCGAATGTCGGCGAAAGCAGACCGTCACAACGACGTCAAGGCTTGGCTCAACAGCTCCTCGAGAGCCGCCAATCCGCCCAGGGCGTTCCGTCCCAGGTCAATCCTGATGACACGGCGGCCATGTTTGCGCAACGCCTGCAAGTCTCCCAGGGCTTGAGCGTGCTTGAGGACTCCAAAGGTGTAAAGCCGTCCGGGTATCCACACATCTTCCTGATCTTCCGAAGTAAGCAGCAGAAACAAACCGGTGTTAGGGCCACCCTTGTGGTACTGACCCGTGGAATGCAAATAGCGCGGCCCGTAACCTGTGGTCGTTGCCAACCCGAGACGGTTACGCAGGAGCAGGCGTATCGCCTGGAGTGCGCTTTCAGTGTGGTCATCTTCGGTCAAATACGCCTGGACAGCCACATAATCGCCGCCGCGCGCGCTGCTGAAAAATGCCCCCAGGAGGGCTTTGGCGTCCGTAATGGCGAGGTCGGTAGAAAAGAAGGCCAGTCCATCCTCTCTTGCCGCGGGCTTCTCCTCCGGCAACTTGCCGAGTTCCTTTACCGATTTCAACAGACGGTTGGTGTTGTCCTTGCTTTCCTGAACATTGGGCTGATCAAAGGGATTAATGCCCAAAACAAATCCCGCGCAGGCCGTAGCCATTTCCCATCTGAAAAACTCCTGGCCGAGATCCAACCAGTCCCTGAGTCGAATAGTTATTGCAGGATGGCCGGCAGCGATCAACGCGGCCGGGATCTTTTCCGTGGTTTCGCACGGTTCGCTTCCCAATCGAAAGGAGACTAAAAGCCTGTCGGACCCGTACTCGGACGAGCCGATCGGAACTTCGCCTGCGACAGGCAGTATCCCCTTGCCGTCCTTGCCGGTGCTTTCCGCGAGCAACTGCTCCAGCCACATGCCAAGGGCAGAAATTGAATCAGGGACAACAAAGGTGATTTTGTCCCGACCCGCGCGGGCCAGTTCCCCGATGGCAGCGCCCAGTATCAGGCCGGGGTTTTGACTCGCGGGATTGCACGAAGGACAGGCGTATTTCATGCGCAAGGCCCTTTCCAACAATTCGGCCACGTCCAGCCCCATAAGTGCGGCCGGGACCAGGCCGAAATACGACAGAGCCGAATAGCGCCCTCCAATGTCGGAAAAATTGAAGAAAGCGCGGCGAAAGCCTCGCTCCAGTGCAACAGACACTAGCGGTGACCCGGGATCGGTAATTGCAACAAAGTTCTCGCCCGCGCGGTTGCCTTTTACGGATTTCACCTTGTCATAAAAGTAATCGCAAAACGCCAGTGGTTCGGTCGTGGTGCCGGATTTGGTGGCTACAATGAACAGGGTGGTGGGAAGTGAAATCTCCCGTTGTATGCTTAGGATGGTTGCCGGGTCGGTGGTGTCCAGGACAATGAGGGGTATCCCGTTTGCCGTGTGGGGAACCGATCGTTGCAGAACCAATGGCGCAAGACTACTTCCGCCCATACCCATATGCACCACATGGGTAAAACCGTTTTTCTTCGCGGCGGCTGCAAATTGCTCAAGTTGCGGTACCACGGAGATCGTTTTTTCCGCAACGTGCAACCATCCCAAGGAATTGGTGATGGTTTGTCGGGCAGCCGCGTCGGCCTCCCATAAGCTCGAGTCTTTGCGCCATATGCGCTTTGCAAAGCCGGATTCCTCCAATTCTGAGACCCGTTTCTCCACACTGACTTCATAAGGCCCCAATTGCAGATTCTGGTCATCAATCGGTTCTGAAAGCGCTTCTTTGCGTTTCTCGTCCAAGGACCGCATCAACCTGTCGAACGGATGGCTGAATTTCTGAATACCCTCGTGCTCCAGGCGCTGAGCTATCACCTCCAAGTCTATGCCCAGGCTCGGCAGCAGCCCCAAGATCTTTCGGGATTCGGCAAGCCCATCTTCCAGGCGCGTGGCCGGGTTGCCATGGTCACGGTAGGCTGCCAGGGTTTCCATTGGAAGAGTATTGATGGTGTCCTGGCCAATGAGGGCTTCCACGTATTTGACATCGCTGTAAGCAGGGTTTTTGGTGCTGGTGCTGGCCCATAGGGCACGCTGCGGCCTGGCCCCGTTACGGGCAAGTTTCTGGAAACGGTCGCTCGAAAAGACTTCCTTGTAAATCTGGTACGCGAGTTTGGCACATGCAATCGCCACTTCACCGCGACATGAATCGGCAATTTGGCTCTTGTCGCACTTATCTTCAATGACTCGTTCCAGCAGCGGGTCAACCATCAAGTCGATGCGGCTGAGGAAGAAAGAGGCAACTGATGCCACCCGATCCAGCGGCTTCCCGGCAGCCAGACGGGCCTCCAGGCCGGAAATGTAGGCCAACGCGACCTGGTGATAGCGTTCCAGGCTGAATAGAAGCGTCACATTAACGTTTATGCCTTCGCTAGTAAGCTGCGTGATAGCCGGAAGGCCTTCTTGCGTCGCGGGGACCTTGATGAAGACGTTGGGCCTATCTACAGCCTCCCACAGCTCACGCGCCTCGCTCACGGTCCGTTCCGTATCTCGAGCCAAATAAGGTGAGACCTCGAGACTCACAAAGCCGTCGCGGCCGTCAAGTTGGTCGAAAACAGACCGAAAAACGTCCGCAGCCTGTCGCACGTCTTCCACAGCAATTACCTGGTAGATCTGCTCCGCTGTTTTTCCTTGCACGGCCAAGGAACGCACCGCTGCAAGGTAGTCGGTGCTGCCGTCAATGGCCTTCTCAAAGATCGCTGGATTCGAGGTCACGCCACAAAGGCCATCCTCGTCGATAAGCTGCTTAAGTTCACCCGAAACTATGAGGCCTCTGCGGATAAAATCCAACCACACGCTTTGCCCCAATTCCCTGACTCGGAGCAGAGGATTCCTTGTCATTTGTTGCTCCTGTCGCGGCTTGGCAGGCCAGATCGGAAGCAGAATGTAACATCGAGATCAAATGAAAAGGCAATTCAATTCCGACCAGCCCGCGAGCCGCTCCTCGGCCGCGAAAAGATATTTGTTAACATGGCGAGACTGCGTTCAAGAATCACGGCCGCGTCAAATCATGGATGAATTTTCGAGGAAAGCCCTGTGCTCAGGGTTTCCTCTCCCACACAAATTCCCAATTTGGAGTTTTCCCAGCCGGCTTAAGGGATACGGTCCGCAAGATAAATTTTGGCATTGCCTCTCTGAATCATGAGGCGGACGATCCCGGCTTTCTTGGCCTCCTCCACTTCGTTGTTGAAATCGGAAGCTGTGGACACCGGTTTCCCGTCAATTTCGAGGATAATGTCGCCCGGCCTAAGTCCCATTTTGGCGCCTGCTTCACCTGGGCTTATTTGTTTGATCTGCAGGCCGAGCCCCTCTTTGATGCCCAATTTGCTCGCTAAGTCGGCAGGGACCTTTTCGACCTCGATTCCAAGCTCTTTTGAACCTTCAGCAGAAGGGACCGACTTGGCAACGGCCGCTGGGGTCCGTTCCCCTATCGTGACTTCGACATCCATTGTTTTCTTGTCTCTGAAGATGGTCAATTTGGCCGCAGCCCCCGGCTTTTGCAGGCCCACCATATTTTTTAGTTGCGTAGCGCCTGTCACCGGTTGACCATTAAAGGCCACAACGATGTCACCGCTTTTTACGCCGGCTTTCTCTGCTGGGCTGCCCGGAACCACTTGTGAGACCAGCGCTCCGTTTGTGTCGGGCTTTCCGAAAGATTTGGCGAGACTTTCGTCAAGGTCCTGGATGTTGATCCCTAATAGCCCCCGCTTGACCTTTCCGTGCTTGATTAGTTCATCCATGACCAGCTTGGCCGAATTGGAGGGTATGGCAAATCCAACTCCCATGTATCCGCCGGTGCGAGTCGCAATAGCAGTGGCGATACCGACAACCTCGCCTCGGATATTGACAAGAGGTCCTCCGGAATTACCGGGGTTGATGGCCGCGTCGGTTTGGAGGAAGTCCTCGTAGTCAATGATCCCCACATTGGTACGGCCCTTGGCGCTGACGATTCCGGAAGTGACAGTGCTGTTGAGGCCGAAAGGATTGCCGATAGCTAAAACTATCTCGCCGACACGCAGCTTGTCCGAATCACCCATTTGTGCGGTGGGGAGGTTTTGGGCGTCGATTTTGACGACCGCTATGTCGCTCTCCGGATCGAATCCAATCATTTTGGCCTTGAACACTCTCTTATCCGGAAGAGTGACCTTAATTTCATCCATTTCCTTCACAACATGAGCATTTGTTAGAATATCACCGTCAGTGGACACGATTACCCCTGAGCCCATTGCCACCCTCTTAGGGATTACTTCCGGCCCGGGACGGCCTCTGGGCCTTGAAAACTGATCTCCGAAGAATTCCCGGAAAGGAAAGCCCTTGAAAAAGGGTGGCAATTCCTCGCTGGAAGGAGGCGGGCCGGCTTTCTTGGTGGAATTTATATTGACAACCGCAGGCGTGACTTTGCCTGCGACGTTGACGAAGGCTTCGTCCAGTTGCTGGAGAACCGACGGGGGCTGGGTTTGCCCCCGAGTCTGCCCGGCGACCGCCAACAGCATAATTGCCAAAATTGCGGCGAGGATTATGCGTACATTGCGACGATTTGAGTCCATTGATCTTGCTCCTTGAAGGGTACTATTCCGGGACTAGTTTTCGAGGAACTATACGGATTTGAAACAACATCGCACTCTACCGAAGGCATCAAATTGCAGTCATCCGTGCCCGCGTTCAAAACAAATTAGAGACTCGTTCCCAAAAGCTGGTGATAACTTCAACGGCTCCTTCCTTCTTTTGGTCTAAAGTGTCGGAGAGGGTCTTTATCTCCTCAGCCAGGGTCTGGGTCCTCTTTGAAACTTCATCACCCATTTGGGCTCTGTACCCTTCCAGCGCTTCAGCCGCGTTTTTCAAAGCCTGTTTGGCCTCATTGTATTTCTGGTCTGCTGCAGCTCGTGCCGCTTCCATGAGACTGCGCCGCGCTGCCAAGAGTGGCAGGTCAACCTCATCGTATTCGGAAATCACGTGCTCTTGGATTGCTGCCAGTGCCTGATCCGCGCTTTCCAAATCGTTCTTTTTCAGAGCATCCTCGGTTTGTTCCAGGTAATGCTTTGCGTCACGCACATCCAGGAAAGTCCGGGTGAACCTGACTTCCGCATCGCCGGATGGCTCCAAGGCTTCTTTCCCTCCTGCCCATTTCTTAGGCCGTTTGACGGAGGCTCCGGTCCAAAGGAATTCGTCCAATTCTCCGTACATGGGGACAATGAACTGCCTGCGTTTTTCCTCGTTTTTGTAAGTCAGATTTCCTGATTTTATGACAGTGCTTACCTGGTACTCCGGCAGGGCATTTTCGATGATTTTTTCAAGGGACAGTGCCTTTGCCACGTGCGCGGCCGCGGTCTTGCCTCCCGCGTACTTAATGTCCACTCTGGCGTCATTGACATGTCTTAGCAATTCAGAGGCCGCCAGAGAGAGCGACTGCTTCTCCTTGTCCGTCATCTTGGTTGTCGGAGTCACTTTGTATTCGTGAGTGATACGGTCTTCCGCCGAGCCTTGAGCAACTGTGATAGCCGTAAACAAAAAGATGCCTACTATGATGGTTTGTAGGGCCGGTACTCTCTTCAGCATTTAATTCTCCCCCTTGTCTGGTGACTGTGCGACTCAATTTCACGATCAAAATGCAAAGTCAACTTTTGTGCAACTACAGCGGAACAAATACTCTGCTAATTTGAGGCAGTGCTTTTTCTCTTCATACTCCCGATCAATTACTTTGCCTTCTGAGACACCGCTCGAGTGGTCATGGTTCCCCCTTGCTTTGGGGATTTGATGAACCAGCCACCGTCTGAGAAAAGCTTTTCATGGCGCCTGGGTAGGAGTCTGCGTGCTGGAAGAGACGATTCGAAGGTTTCTGCAAAAACTCGTCAACCGATACGGGTTCGCTTTCAAACGGTGAAGATTGCTTATGGCAGTTGTCAAGTTTTTGTCCGTTTCGGGGGAACTCCGTTCCGTCATTCCTGCGGAAGCAGGAATCCAGTCCCGCGTCTCGCTGGATTCCCTGGGTTCCCGCCTTCGAGGGAACGACGGGGTGCGCAAAGCAGAAATGGCAGGAGGGCTGTCGGGGGCCAACGGACATCAATTTTGGCAATTGCCATAGGTCCAAATCAGCACTGACCTGGTGCCCAGGTCAGTGGCACCCAACAGCCAATCAGGAGCCGCCCTGGGGAGCCACCGTCCACAGCTTGCCCAGGTCTGCACTGGACGTAACAGTCTTTTCACTGTTTGAACGTGACCTGGTATAAAGCCCCGGTGGAGTACCAGGCTGCAATCGCCCTGAAACATGACGGCCAGGAAGCCCGAACCTGCTTGCCCAGGCCCTTGGAGCCCAACACCAGAGCGAGGCTAGGGTTATCAGGCGCTCCCGGCCTGAAAATCCGGTCGGTGCAGGAGAGGGCGGGGGCCTAGGAGCCTTTTTTGGACGCGAGTCGGCATGAACCGAAAAGCTCCGAAGGTGCCGGGGAGAAGTAAACGGAGTCTCAACTCAAGAAGCGGCCCTCAAAAGCGGTTTGACGTTTCGATGGTCTACTTGACGGCCTCGTCGCTGGAGAGGCTCCGACCATCGAGCCTGACTCAAGTGCCGTATCATAAGTAGTCTTACAATTTCAGTTTGTTTCGCCGCGTGAGCCGTAAAGAGCGCCGTATATCCCAAGTAATTTTTGAAATTGATATCAGCGCCTTTCTCCAAAAGCAGTGCGACCATTTCCCGATGACCCGCGGAAGCCGCCAACAATAAAGGTGAATAGCCTTTTGTTGTCTCAAGGTTGACGTCTACTCCGCAGTCCAAGAGCATCTCAGCTATCGTCTCGTAATTCTTGAAGCAAGCCCACACCAGAGGGGTGTTGCCATCTTTATCGGATGTGTCCGGAGAGGCCCCGTTTTCCAGGAGAAGCGCCGCCATCTCGGCATGCCCCCTCACGCAGGCCCAGAAGAGAGCGGTTCTCCCGTCCGCGTCGGTGGAGTCAATGCAGCCCGAAGCAGGCAGGATTGCTGTGGCAACTTCGCGGTACCCTTCCTTGGATGCCTCTATCAAAGCAGTGATGCCGCGGCGGTCGGCCAGACCGGCATTAGCTCCGCCGTCCAATAGCAGTTGGACCGCCTCTTGGTGTCCACCTCGGCATGCTGCCATTAATGCGGTCCCACCGACCTTTGTAGTCGCGTTGATCTCGGCTCCGCGTTGCAACAGCATTCCGAGTATATCCGTGCTACCGGTCAGAGCAGCCAGAATTAGAGCAGAAGTCCCGTACGCTGTGTCTCTGGCGTTTACATCCGCTCCGAGATCCAACAACAGCTCAACGAGTTCGGGCTGTCCCCGCAGACAAGCCTTCATCAGAGCTGTCGCACCAAACCGGTCTTTGGCATTGACATCGGCCCCATTTGAAGCCAGCGCCTTCACCTGCTCAAGACTGCCTGATTCAGCACAACGGATAAGTCTAAGATGTTCTTCCATGAATTGCCCTTTTTACCGGCGGTATTTGCAGCAGCGGCGGGCTTGTGGAGACCAAACCGCGGGAAAGGATCAATTCAACAGCCGGCACTGAATGGAGATTGTTCTTCATATCCAGGCTCCCCACCCGGGGTCTATTTCACGGGGCCACGTTTGGGAAAAGGCACGGAGATCGGGCTGATGCGCGGCATTTGAGGCTGTGCGGGCATTACTCCCGACAGGAGCGCGCGAATCTCCGAGAGGTTTACAGCGTTCGAATCCAGCTTAAGGTCCGCGGTTCTTGCGACAGCAACCCCCGGCTGAGTCCGGCTGAGGTCCGCAGAAGGCAGTTCCACGATCATCACTACCTCAGACTGGGTTAGCAAGATAATGACCCCTATCAGCAAATGAAGGAGCGCTTTCATTGTCAATTCTCCTTTCCCGCAAATGCATCTGGCTTACTCGCATCAATTACCCGTGCTCAAATCAATTTTGCGCGGCCGGCGAGGACACCCTCGCGGGCTGGGGCGCCGTACTGATCGTCGCTTTCCCTCAAAGCGACAGCTGGCGGCGATCGCGTAGTAGGCACTTCAGGGCGCCTGACTAAACCCGCTAATTATGTTGTTGTGAGGGGGTTGGCTCCCGCTAATCCATAGGCAAGCATTTTTCGTGCCAAATTGAGGTCGGCAAAGGGAGGGTGATTTTCCTCAGGAATGACGAGCCGCAGACGGTTTGTACTCCCATCAACTGTAGTATGCGTTTGGAAATTTGAAGGCAACTACGCGCATGGAAATTTGTCACGATCGCGCACGCTTCACGTTTTTTCAGCAAGTTACAGCGTTACCAACTGTCAGAAAAACGCTCATCGGTGGTATGCGCGTCCGATTTTCGCTCATAATTGAAACAAGGGTCGTGGCAGCCCAGAAAAAAGGCTATGTGTCACGACGAAGCTTTTTAGTTTGCCGTAGAAATCCACGCGCTTTCCGCGTGGACCTTTTCCGCCACATTGTGGCGCGCGATCCACAACATTGAGGCGCGCAGTCAACAACTAACCACTCACGTACAACTCACCGGCCGCCCTGTGCGGAAGCGTAAAGAAAAAAGTCGTCCCTTCTCCCGGAACAGACTCGACCCAAATTCTGCCGCCGTGCCTTTCTATTATCTTCTTGGTGAGAGCCAGTCCAAGGCCGGTTCCGGGATAGTCGCTTTCACGGTGGAGGCGCTGGAAGATGGTGAAGATACGTTCATAATATTGGCGCTCGATTCCGATACCGTTGTCCGAGACGGAGAAAACGAATTCCTCTTGCTCTCTGCGGGCCGAGATATGAATACGGGGACGCTTCTCATTAAATTTAATAGCGTTGGCCAACAGGTTTTCGAAAACCTGGACCAATTGGGCGCTATCCACCACCACCGTTGGCAGAGGATCGTGAGTTATTGTTGCCGCCTTTTCTTCGACCACTGATTGAAGCCCTGTCATCGCCCGATGAAATACTTGCTCGCAATCGGTGGGCTCGAAAACGCCGCCACGCGCGCCTACTTTGGAGTACGCGGACAAGCCGTCGATAAGCTGTTTTAAACGGATGCTGGAACTTATTGCGTAATGAATCAATGTGCGTGCGTCCGGGCCGAGTCTATCTTCATATCTCCTTCGCAGGATTTCCATGCAGTTGGTAACGTTTCTGAAAGGCTCCTGCAGGTCATGGGACGCCACGTACGTGAACCTTTCCAAATCCGCGAGAGTCTGGGAGAGTTCCTTCGCGCGTTGTTCCAATGCCTCCTGGGAACGCTTGCGCTCCGTTATTTCCCATTCCAGCTGCTTATTTGCCTCAACCAACTCAACGGTCCGACGCTTGACCCGTAGCTCCAGTTGGTCGCGAGCCTCCTCAAGCGCTTCTTCAGCCAGTTTGCGATCGGTTATGTCGCGGAAGATCTTGAGCTTGGAAGCGGTGCCGTCAGAATTGATGACCGGCGTCTCAATCACATCGTAGGTCTTCCCGGTCTTCTCCGAATGCCAATCCCACCTGGCGGTATGGTTGCCGCATGCCTCAGCATTTGGACAAGCCGCACACGGGCCGCTCTCGTCACGAAAATACTCATAGCACTTGCGGCCCATGACCTGACCGAAGTCTTCCTCCAGGACGTGGTTCACATAGCGTATGCTGTCATCCTGGTCTACCATGCAGACCCCGTCCTCTATGGCTTCAAAGATGTTCAGCAGTTTGTCCCGCTCTTTTCTGAGGGCAATCTTCTCTCTCTTCAAGTCTTCGGACAACAGGGCGTAAGGCTTTTGGATCCCTTTCTCCACAATTGCTCTATAGATGAAATAAAATGCCAGGATTTTGAAGTAATGGCCGAGGAAATTGGCCGGTCCATATACGCTGAAATACAACGTGAACGCCAATTCCGAAATAACCGTCACTACGATTGAGCAAGCGATCAACACGAAAACGTCACGATCGAACTCATCGCGGCATTTCACCAACAGTCCTAACGAGGCAATCAGAATGGCAGCTATAATGTATTCGCTGATTATCTTGAATTGTGTGAGCCCGGTCCCCTCCACATAGCAATCGGGGAAGACCTTCCAGTAAAAGATGGACGCAAAAGTCACGGCAGACAGAATTGCGAAGGCAGGTACAACTAGGCCGAGCCTGACGCTGCGTCTCAGGAAAAGCGGCGCGATTAGGAGAGAGCCGCTTTGCATATACCGCCCTGCGATCCAAAGTTGAGTCGGCAGGTTGGCATCGTACCCCACAAAAATGTCCATCCCCTTGTAAGCCAAAGTGTGTACCAGGTCGAACCCGGCCACGAACAAATAAGCCACTCCTACAAAAAGGAGATAATTGTTGTCCAGGTACTTCCGGGAGTTCCATGCAACGAGGAAGATGCCGCAGGCAACCACAATGCTGAATATTTCCGCGAGGCTGTGGAAAAGGAGAAAATTGTACAGACTCGCCAAGTACAAAGCCGCTAGAAGGCCGGTGGCAACGGCGAGCCACAAAAATATTCCTGAGTCGCGAGTCTGGCTTGTCATGGCGTATGGAATCGGTAGATTATTCGGACGAAAAAGCGGAGGACGATCCTCCACTTCGGAGCTGTTGAATGGTGAGCCGGGATCTTTCCCGTTGAAGTCTCCGCTGGATCTGGGCCGCCTGGAACTCGGCATCGACAGAAAGCTGGTTGGCTTCTCGAGCAAGGCCTTCAAGCTGCCTCTGCAACTGAGCCAATCTCCTGGAACAATTAACCAGGTCGGTTTGCGGGACCCTGTTTATGTTGCCTTCCGGGTCGCGGAGAATCGTCGCGTTGGAGGCATCCTGGATGCACCGCCTGGCCTCGTCTATTTGTCTTTCGATGTCTGCCTGCTTCATCGCCAGAATGTCTTGGCGAATTACAAAGCTACTGGCACGACCCGTCGAAGGGGACACCGGTGTCGCGGAAGCCGCCCTGGATTGCGCCATGCTCAGAGGAGTCAGCAGCAGCCCGCCGAGAAAAAGAACGCACAAGAGCTTAAGGCACAAATCCATTTTTTTTGCCATAGCCGGCCGGCCGGGGCACGGCTCGCAAATGGGGAATCGGGTGGTACCTCTATCAGACCTTATGCTGGGATGTGAATGCAATTGCCACATCTTCGAGCAGCCCTCAGCGTCTCAGTGTGCCCATCCTTCTCTCAAGGATGGCCTGGTTAATTCGATACCCCACCAGAGAAATGTAATAGTCGCCCTCGGCCTGTGACAACTGCCTCTGCGCGTCCAGGACTTCAATATACGTTGCCACCTGCTCTTTATATCTCTCCTGGTTAATGCGAAAATTCTCACGCCTGTATTCCACGGCCGCGCGGTTATTCTGGATGTCGCTTTCGGACCTTTTCATGTCGAGAAACGAATTCTTGACTTCTTCCATTATTTGTTCAACCAGTTGTTCTCTTGCCACGAAGGCCCTGGCTTGAGAAGTCCGTCTCTCCTTCACTGTTTCACGGCGCCTGAAGATGTCGAAGGTCCATGAGAGCACGCCTTGTATTCGCCAATCGTTGATGGCCTCAGGATCGAACGGATTCCAGTCGTCATTCGTGCGAGCGCCCAATGCCTGAACAGCGACAGACGGAAGAAGGTCCGCCTTGGAGGATTTGACCAGCGCCATGGCCTGTTCCACCGATATGTTTGCCTGTCGGATTTCAAGCCTGTTGCCGGCCGCTGTGGCATAAATCTCCGGTATTCTGAAAGGATTTGGACGATACGCTATATCTTCTACTACTTGGGTAAGTGTCTCCTGCGGGTAACGAAGAAGAAAATTCAGCGTGGCTCGGGATTTTTCCCTGTCCGTTATCGCTTGTGTCCTCTGGATCATCGCTTGAGCCAACTGGCCTTCAGTTGAAAGCACATCCACTTTCGCGACAACACCGGCCTTGTAGAATTCCGTAGTTTGATTTTTCAAGGCCTGAAGGGCCCTGATGGATGTCTCAGCCACTTCGAGCAGCTTTTGGGCCTGAATCATCTGATAGTAAGCCTGGTACACGTCGAGAATCAGGTCCTGACGATCGACTTCAAACTGTATCGCAGAGTAATCGACACCCAGCTTGCTGAACTTGTAATCATTCAGCAGTCTTCCGCCGGTATACAGGGGCTGGGTGACAGTCGCGGTCAAATTGAATGTGCGATAGGGGTCGATACGGAAGGGGTAGTTCCCGGCGCCAAATCCTCTGCTGTCGTGGGCGGTCGCAAATGCCTGGATCTGGCTGGCTTGCTGGTACCTGTCCGCACTTGCTGAATACTGAATATCCATAGACGGGAAGAAATCGGAGAAAGCCTCGCGGCGCTGATGCTCTTTTTCCTGAACCGCCAGCCTGGAATCAGCCATGCGCAGATTTCTAGCCACCGCGATTGCAACGGCCTGGGCTATATCCAATTTTCCGTTGGCAATACGCGCCTTATGGTTGCGATCGGCTTGGCCGGCTGCGTGCGACTGCGGAGGCAACGTCAACAGGACCACGCCCGTGAAGGCCATGAAAAGCAATCCTATCAGGGGCCTGAAACGATCCATACCTCCCAACCCTCCTCGGGACAATACCTCAACCCGGAACCCGACCGGGACAAACACATAAAACAACAGGTCAAATCATCATCCGTGCGAAAACCTTTGCGGTAGCCACCAAGTTCTCAACGGAAATCTTCTCGTTCGGCGCGTGAGCGGTCTCCAGGATCTTTCCCCACACCGCGGCTCGCAAGCCCCGTTTACGGAAGAAGGCCGCCACTGTCTGCCCCCCGATGCCGTGGGGCCTGGCTTGGACTCCGCATACCTCTTGAACGGCTTGGGCGAGAGCCACCACCACCGGAGAATCCGGGGGGGTAGGTTCCGGCGCCTCAAATTTCAGGTATTCCTCAACACTGGTTTTGACTCCGAACCGGGAGCCGATCTTTTCGGCCACAGCCTGCATTTCTTCTATAACCAGCGCCAAGGGGATCTCGGGGAGAACTCGGCAGTCAAAATAGAAGACGTCCTCTCCGGGAATAGTGTTAATATTTGGTACGTTCGCGTCTTTCCTTGTGGGCTCAAAAGTGCTCACCGGCGGATTGTAAAACTCATTGCGGCCATCAAAACGCCTGGCGAGAGCCTGATCCAAGTCAACCATGAAGTGGGCCGCGGCCCTCAAAGAGTTACGGCACAAATCCGGCCGACTGGCGTGGCCTTGTTTGCCCTGCACTTTGAAGCGGACGTGCAACAGATGCTTCTCGGCTACCTCGACGTTGTCTCCGTCCCTGTTTCCAGCGTCCGGGACCAGAATCAGATCGTCCCGGCTGAATAAATCCAGTCGTTGCCGCAGGACGTAATCAAGGCCGTATAGACTTCCGGATTCCTCATCGGAGACCAGCACCAGTCCCACGTTCAGCCCGAAGCCGCATGTTTCCTTCACCGCGCGAGCCGCAAACATACTGGCCGCCAAAGCCTGACCGTTGTCTTCAACGCCACGGCCGCACAGAATCCCGTTTTCCAGGCGAGGCTCAAAGGGCTCTTGCCGCCAGTGCTTCATCTCGCCGGGCGGCACCACATCAATGTGGCTCAGGATCCACAGAGTCCGCGACGAATCCTTCCCATTAAAGACCACAGCGAGGTTAGGTCTGACACCGTCAGGCACGCGGTCATCCGGCGCGTGGATTTCTTCCACACGGTCCGGCCCCAACGCGAGAACGGCCTCACGTATCACGGAATACTTCTCCATCTCGCCGGTTCCCTCGTTTTCCGGTCCCAGCGCGGGTATGGAGCAAATACCGATGAGGAATTCCACACACTCGTCTTTAAGATCGTCTATTCTGCGAGCGACTTCCTGGAATGCCACCACTCCTCCCAAATGAAGACAAAATTCCTAACCCTGAAGGCAGACCTCGAATGCGCCATGTTACGGGAATTATTCAGCACCTGTCAAGCGAGAAAACCAACCGGCTCGGAGCAGGCAAGCGCCGCTGGCGGCCAACGCGGCAATGACCACGAAGAATCACGGGCATGGGGGTTCGGGAATGGGGCCGGAAAGGAAACTCTCGCCGGATTTCTTTATACCGGTTGCCAAAAGAAATATTCGTTTGGCCACGAGATAATTCGTCTGGTTTTCAGATCGTATCGACGGGGGCTATTTTGCCAGAGCATTATAACGCCCGTCGTTCCCGCGAAGGCGGGAACCCAGGAAATCCCGCGAGACGCGGGACTGGATTCCTGCCTCCGCAGGAATGACAGAATGGAGTGCTTGCAAATCGGACAACAATTATGGCAACCGCTGCAAGTGACGGCCAAACGAGCCTCATACCAAATCGCTGTCAAACATTGAATAATTCGTTGAATCAGACACGGACCTGGCAAAACCCGAGTCTGTGGCACCCCTGGGCCGATATTGATTGGCTGTTGGGTGCCACTGACCTGGGCACCAGGTCAGTGCTGTTGTTGCTGCGAGGTCATCTTGGCAGTTTGAAAGCAGGGTGGCGTCACAGGTCGCTCCTCAAGAAAACCCATTTGGCCGTCGCGTGTTTAGGTATAAAGAAGGTAGCGAGCCCGGACCTTCAGGAATTCATCGAGATCTTTGGTCCATTCCTTTTCCATTTCCAATATGGAACAACCGTTTTCCAAGGCTTCGCGGACCTGCGGGTCGCCCAGAATCACATCGATGGGTAGTTTGTCTTCGACATATTCATAGGGAGGGGGAGTCCACCGAAAGTCGGCGGGGTACAGCTTCAGGAGTGCGGACAATACACCTAACGTGAATCTGTAGGGTCGAAACGATTTGCGGTCAGTGACGTGGATTTGAAATCCGCGGCAAACCTGGCCCGCCCATTTGTTGAAGGTAGGCCTGAAGTCGGTTTCCCTGAGCACCGCGCCGTCGAGGCATCGTGGTTCCAGGGCTGCCAGCAAGTCATCGGGTTCCAAGTAAGGCGAGCCGAATATCTCGAAGGGCCTGGTAGTGCCGCGTCCCTCGGACACGTTGGTCCCTTCCAGAACCACCTGGCCGGGATAAACGACCGCGGTTTCGACGAGGGGCATGTTAGGAGAGGGGAGCACCCAGGGAATGCCCGTCTCATCAAAATATTCGCTGCGGCGCCACTTAGTGACCGGGATAACCGTGAGTTCGCATTTGATCGCGTATTCTTCGTTGTAAAGGGTCATCAACTCGCCCAAGGTGAGCCCATGTCTCATTGGAATGGGAAAAGGGCCTACGAAGGAGGAGTAATCCTGCTTCAAGACATTGCCCTCAACTTCCAATCCGTTGAGAGGGTTCGGCCGGTCCAGGATTACCACTTTTTTGCCCGCTTCAGCGCACGCCTGCATGAGATAGAGCACTGTAGTGGCGAAGGTGTAAACCCTGGTCCCCACGTCTTGAATGTCCACGAGTATGGTGTCCACCGGTTCGAGCATTTCCCCACTAGGCCGGCGAGTTTCCGAATAGAGGCTGTATATGGGCAGGCGGAGCCGACGGTGAGTGGCGTGTCCCGTTTCCAGCATGTTGTCTTGCTCCGTGCTCGCAACTCCGTGCTGAGGTCCGAAAAGGGTAACAAGCCTGCCCGGAAACGCTCGATCGATTAATTCCGGCGCGGCGCGGAAATGGGAATCCACGGATGCCTGGTTATAGAGCAGGCCAAGTTTGCCCTCTCTAGCGAGCATATCGGGCTCTCGCAAGAGCCTTTCCAGGCCCGTTGCTAACATGAAACCACCTTTCTTGTGTCATCGCACGTTATAGCAATTGCCCAAAATAATGTCCGATTCTGAAGAGGACTTTTGTATTTGGTAGTCTCCCCTTTGGCGGGACCGCTGCGCGGTGGACAATGTGCATATAAATCAATCACGCCCCTGGCGTGACAGGGACGCCGGACCCTACCAACGCATTGGAATCTGTCTTTGCGATAAGGTCAAAAGTTTTGGCAACTGCTATAACGGCGGAATTTTTTGGCCAATGAATATTATGCGCTTCGGCGAGGCACCGGCCTCAGGTTCCCAGGCATAGCCTGGAAACCTGAGGCTATGGGAGAGTTTTTGGAGAGGGGGTGCGGGGGAGGCCCTTTTTGCAAAAAGGGCCTCCCCCGCATTCTTCTTCTTCTTCTCCTCCTCTTCCTCCTTCTTTTCCCCTCCTATTCCCACTTGCCGCCTTTGCCGCGGTGCATATCTACTGTGCCGTTCCATCGCCGGACAATAACGGTTCTTTCGCCGCCGCCTCCGGCGATGGCGGAATTGACAATCCACGAGACGATGCTGACGATGATGGACGCAAAAAAAGCAGACCAGAACGACGCAACGTGAATACCCGAGACGACCGCGCCTGCCAATTGGAAGAGCAGAGCGTTAATTACGAGAATGAAAATCCCTAGTGTGACGATGGTCAAGGGAAGCGTCAGGATGATCAGAACAGGCCTTACAAGGGCGTTTAGGATGCCCAGAATGGCGGCCACGGCCAGTGCCGCGCCAAATCCTTCGACCTTGACCCCCGACACCAGGTACGGGACCATGAGAATCGCCAGTGTCGTTACCAACCACCTTATCAGTATTCCGGGCATGGCTTTTTCTCCCCTGTGACCGGCCAGGCGCTTCGCAGACCGACGGGCTTGAAGATCAATTATCTTCCCGGAGACGGGTCTGTCATTCTTCGGATTCATACTTGCTTGTCTTCCCTCTTCTGAGAAACGGTTCCAGTAGATCTATGGGAACCGGAAAGATCGTGGTGGAATTCTTCTCAGCGGCAACTTCCACTAGGGTCTGCAAAAATCTTAACTGCAATGCCGTAGGCTCTTTCGCGATAATAGTCGCAGCCTCGGCCAAACGCGTTGCCGCCTGGTATTCGCCTTCAGCGTTGATGACTTTAGCGCGTCGCTCCCTTTCAGCTTCAGCCTGCCGCGCGATGGCCCTCTGCATCTCTGCGGGGAGGTCGATGTGCTTAACTTCGACCATGCTTACTTTTACGCCCCAGGGTTCAGTATGGCGGTCGAGAATTTCCTGGATCTGCAAGTTCACTTTTTCGCGTTCTGCAAGGAGTTCGTCGAGTTCCGATTGGCCGCAAACACTCCTAAGCGTAGTCTGCGCAAGCTGTGAAGTCGCGTACAGATAATTCTCCACTTCAATAACAGCCTTGGTGGGCTCCATAACGCGGAAGTAAATCACCGCGCTGACCTTTACGGAAACGTTGTCACGGGTGATAACGTCCTGTGATGGCACATCCATAGTAACTGTGCGGAGGCTCACCCTGACCATGCGATCGATGACAGGTATGAGAAGTATGAGACCGGGTCCTTTGAAATTGATAACGCGGCCTAGACGAAAAATAACTCCTCGTTCGTACTCGTTCAACACTTTGATGGCCATAGAGAGTAACATGAGACCGAGCAGAATAAGGATCCCGAGCGTGTAACTGATCATGAGGTCCCTCCTTCATATAAAGACGCGTCATGTTTCGGATGAACAAGCTGCCCTTCGTTCCGGTGAAATTGAGTAGGAAGGTCAGCCGCTTACGTCAGTGGTTACTATTAGACGAAGATTCTCCACTTTGACTACCCTGACTTTTTCTCCTTTCGGAATGTACCGGTCTGAACGGGCGTTCCAGTATTCGCCGTGAAGAGAAACCCGTCCTTCGTTATCAAGCTCGGTAAGCGCCACACCGACTTCCCCTACCAGGCCCTGGTCACCGGTTCTGGGCCTTTTCATATGGGCCTTCACCACAAGTCCGAGAGCGAAGATGAAAAAGGCCGAAACACCCGCCACCGTAGGAATAACAACCCCCCAAGAAACCCGCATGGCGGTCTCTCCGGTGTCGAAAAGCATGATTGAACCTAGCGTGAGGCTTATTATGGCCCCAAGCGACAATAGCCCGAATGATGTTACCTTCAACTCAACAATGAACATTATGACAGCCAATATAATAAGCATAATCCCCACGTAGTTGACCGGAAGGACCTGGAGGGCAAAGAGAGCAAGAAGGAAGGAAATGCCCCCTACCACACCGGGAAAGATAAGGCCGGGATTGTACAACTCCATAAGGATCCCGATCCCCCCTATCATCATCAACAGGTAAGCAATATTCGGGTTGGCAATCACGTCAAGGATCTTGAAACGCAACCCGGTTGTTATTCTTTCCACCTTTGCGCCCTTGGTGTGAAGCACAACGGTGCGACTGTCCTTTTCAACCTTACGACCATCCAGCTTATCAAGAAGATCAGGAACAGAATCGGCTATCACATCAATGACCCTAAGATCCAGCGCCTCTTTCGAAGTTATGGAAACGCTTTCCCGGATGGCCCTTTCGGCCCACTCCGCGTTGCGGCCTCGCTTGGTCACCACACCTCGCATGTACGCGGTCAGATCGTTGATGACTTTTTCCGACATGGACTTCTCAATCTCCTGGCCGCCTCCGCCAACAGGGTGAGCCGCGCCGATATTCGTGCCCGGCGCCATTGCAGCGATATCAGCCCCCATGGTAATTAACGCGCCGGCAGAAGTGGCCGAAGACCCACTGGGCGCTACATAAACAATAATGGGGAGTTTCGCATTGATCATCTCTTTTATTATGGTCTTTGTAGTCGAAACCACACCGCCGGGTGTATCCAGGCGAATGATTACGCAGGCAGCCTTACTCTCTTCGGCTTTTTGGATCCCTTTGATGATGTAGTCCGAGAGCGCTGGATTTATGGTACCGTCCACGTCGAGCAAGTATGCTACAGGCCGTTCGTCGGCCTTTTCCGCGCTGAAAAGAGTTTGGGGGCTTCCCTGCAACAGTATAAGGCCTGACACAAGCATGGCCGCGTACAAAAAAGTCCTTCTTGAATTCATGGTTTGGCTCCATTTTCGGACACCCGAAGGCACAGCAGTTCCATGACCTTCTGGAGGTCCGCCCAGGCTTCCCCTTTGCATCTTCTGTCCGGCTCCTGCCTGAGGAGAAAGGATGGATGGTACGTCGGCATTAGAGGTATGCCTTTACGGTCGAAAAAGCGACCCCTCAAACCGGATATGGATTCGTTGGTTTCCAGCAATGTGCAAGCTGCGATTCTGCCCAGCGTCACTATGACATCCGGAGATATTGCCGCAATCTGGGCCTCCAGAAAAGGAAAACAAGTGCGGATCTCTATCCCCGCGGGGTCGCGGTTGTCCGGCGGGCGGCATTTAACCACATTTGCTATATAGACTTGCGATCGTTCCAGGCCCATCGCCGCAATCATGCGTGTCAATAGCTGCCCGGCTCTGCCCACAAACGGTCTGCCTTGTCGGTCTTCATCAGCTCCAGGCCCTTCTCCTATGAACATCAACCTAGCTCGAGGGTTTCCTTCTCCGAAGACGATGTTCCGACGTCCTTTGTGCAACGGGCACCGAACACAGTCGCCAAGGTCCGTGCGTACGGCCTCCAAAGAAAGGTTTTCACCGCGGGGAACCAGTATCTCCCGAAACCCCAGGTTCACTTGAAACTGCAAGTAGCTCTTTGCTTTTTGCAGCCAGTTTGCGGATTCTTCATTCATTGGCATCAATTTGCAGCTCGCGGAAATAATTATTTCCGATTGCGAGGGCTACCTTGTCTCAGTTTCAGGACGCGATCCAGGATTAGATCAGCGACCTTGTCCTTGGACAACAGGTCCATCTGTTCTTCCTCTCCGGACATATGCAGAAAGCGTACGATATTTGTATCGTAATCAAAGCCTGCTCCGGGCTTACTCACATCGTTCAGCACCAGCATGTCCAGGTTCTTTTTCCTGAGTTTTGCCCTTCCATTCTCCAGCACGTCGTTGGTTTCGGCCGCGAACCCTACTAGAATCTGGCCCTTGCGCTTGGATGTCCCCAGCTTTTGCAGTATGTCCTGATTCTTTACCAGTCGTATGCTGGGGGGCATGTCATCTTTCTTCATTTTGGCCTTTTTCATTTGAGCCGGACGGAAGTCCGCCACTGCCGCGGCCTTTATGACCACATCCGACTGAGGAAACGCCTCCATGACCCGGTCGTACATCTCACGGGCCGTCCGCACCGGCACATGACAGACCCCTGCTGGGACCGGGATTCTTATCGGGCCGGCTATCAAAGTCACTGAGGCCCCTCTGGCCAGTGCTCGCCTTGCCACTGCCACACCCATTTTCCCGGAAGAGCGGTTCGTCAGGAATCGGGCAGGGTCGAGAGGCTCCTCGGTCGGGCCTGCTGTGACGAGTATCCTTTCGCCTTCCAGGTCCCGAGGCGCAAAGAACCCCTTGATCTTTTCAGCGATTTCGTCAGGTTCGGGCATTCGGCCCTCGCCTGTCCAGCCGCAAGCCAGGTAACCGGCTGCGGGTTCCATGAGGTGATACCCCAGTTCCTGTAGCTTACGGATGTTCCCCTGAACTACCGGATTTCGATACATGTTGACGTTCATGGAGGGACAAATCAGCACAGGGCAAGTGACGGCCATGATTACTGTGCTCAACATATCATCGGCTATACCCACGGCAAGCTTTCCGATGGTGTTGGCTGTGGCCGGAGCAATGACAGCGACGTCGGCCCTATCCGCCAGCGAAATGTGCTCCACGGAAGGCCGGTGTCTTTCGGCCCACATATCGTCGTAAACCGGGTTGCCGCTTACAGTAGCCAGCGTAAGAGGCGTGACAAAGTGCGTGGCAGCGCGAGTCATAACAACGTGGACATCCATCCCTGCCTGAACCAACAGGCGCACCAGAATCGGACTTTTGTACGCGGCTATGCCCCCGCTTATTCCCAGAAGAACGCTCCCGGCCATCGGCTTATCCTTTGAATCCGCCCCTGTAATTGTTTGTCCATGTTGCTGATGGATCGTTCCTCATCTTCGATAGATGTCCCTTGCCGTTCGAACAGCACCGCGATCCTATCTTTTAGATTATAGCTTATTACTCGTCTTACACCACGGTTAGCAGGTGATATTTCCAAAAAATCCGTCCCATCTGAAGCAGGTCGCGTTTTCACCCCGAAATGCTGACAGTCCGTACAGTCCTAAATTGTCTGATACTCAAGCAGAAGAGGAAGAGGGGACCGTTTGGGTCCGGTCCTTGTTATTCCGCGAACCGTGCCTGGAACATGACGCCAGAGCTTCGGCTCTCACGGTTCGGAAGCTTACATTCTTACATCAATCGCTTATATCAACTAAGCCTGGGACTGTCAACGAAGGCCCTGCGCCCGTCAATGGGCGTTGAGGGCACCAGAAACTCTCCGCGTGCTAATGCACCATCACTACTTGAGCGCGAAGCCTCAATTGACCGGCTGTCATGTCAATTGCGATTCAATATCTTCCTTAAGCAGCACAGTTTGTACGCAACCTAAAAACTTACCATTCTCTAAAATGGGGGAAACTGTCACGAGAAGGACCTTTCCATAGGGCTTGGCTTGGTAACGGAAAGATTCCGTCCTTCCTTCTCTGAAATCCTTCAGCATCAAATCTAGTTTTCTGTTGGAAGCTGCCTTATTGTGTGTGAATGAACATCATTGCCCACGTATACAGGTTTACGGTCCAGGATTTTTGCCGCTTGCTTATTATAGTGAAGGAGCGTTCCTTCTGTGTCGATTATAGTGACAGCTACTCCCAGGCCTTCCATCGCTAACTTGATCAGATCTGCTGCTGCTTTCATTTCTTTGGTCATCGGTATTGACTTATCTCCAGGTAGTATACCACTCGTTAAATGGAAACATAGTACCCGGTAATCCGCCAGCATCCCTCCTGCGCGATTCTCCGCGAAATACAGCGCGTATTATCCTTCGGCAAAGCGGGAAGGTAAGGCCATGGGAATTCTGGAGGAGGATGGAATGGGGCTGCAGTGTTTTATGGCTCTAGGACGCTGCCCCAATACTAACGCAGAATCCAGGCCATTCTTTTCAGAGGCAGGTCACGCAGGGGCCATCTCAGTTTCTTGTTCCGTACTCAAGCATTAGGGAAAGCAGCTGTGCGATCTCGTCGAGACGATTATAGATACGAATCCCTTGTTTGTTTAAGTCGAATATCGCTTGGCTTTCCCATATACTATGGTGGCTCCCGATGAAAACGGGAATCCCCATTGCCTTTTCCAGGGATTGAACTCCGCTCATCATCTGCTTCTCAATTTCGAGAAATGCCTTCATTGCAACTGGGGTATCCTTATCGTGGCGTCCAGGCCGACCAAACCCATGCACAACGAGGGCATCCACTTCGCCTGATTCAAGAATGTTTCGGGCAAGCCTGAGTAGGATGTCGACGGACCCGAAAAGCCCTGAGGCACCCCAATCGACAGGGTTTTTTGTTGAGGCCCTAACAGGTAGACCCGTTGACCCGAGCGCTTTTCGTAGCCTCAGACTGAATTCAGGGACCAATAGTCCCTCCGTTTCAAGAGAATCTGTAAGGGCTACCCCCCATGATCCCCCCATCGTGACAACACCTATCCTGGGACCTCGCAAGCGGGGGCGCTCGATCAACGCATGCCCAATCGGAAGTAGAAGCTCCATCGTTGGCGCGACAATGATGCCCACTTGACGAAAAATCCCTTCGTAAATCTCTTTTTGACCACAAAGTGCTCCGGTATGGCTGTGAGCTGCCCGCGCGCTACCCGTTGATTGTCCTGCCTTGTACACCACTACAGGTTTTCTCCTGGTCACTTCGCGGGCAGTTCTGATGAAGCGCCTTCCGTCGCGGATTCCCTCAATGTACGCGAGAATACCCTCAGTATGCGAATCAAAACCGAAATACTGCAGAAAGTCCGTCACCGTTAAGTCACACTCATTCCCAGTGTGAATGAATTGACCTACCCCCATACCTCGATGAGAACCGGAGGCGAGGAGGTCGTACATGGCATAGCCACCTTGGCAAACAGCGGCTAGAACAGTTGGGGTTGAGAGCTCGGGACCGTACGGGGATGCATTGAATGCCGAATGGAAGTTGAACGATCCGCTCACGTTCGGTCCCAAAATTCGCATTCCAGAACCGCTGGCAACTCGGACCAGCGATGCTTCTCTGTCTTTGCCGAGTTCGGAGATTTCTCCAAAGCCTGCCGACACGATAGTGACTCCCTTGATCCCATGTCGACCACAGGCGGCAACCGTCTCCTCAACAGATTCGTCTGGGACGATGAGAATGGCAAGGTCAACCGGCTCTTTAATTTCTGAAACGTCATTTAGGGTGGGGATACCGAACACCTCGCCTGAATGGGGGTTCACAGGATAGATCCTGCCCGAAAAGCCCGTAGAAAGAAGCCCCTTCATGATAAATGAACCCCAGGACACGGGCCGCTGGCTAGCCCCGATAACTGCTACAGACTTGGGGTTGAGGAACACTTCTAGGTTTAAGTCTAAATTCATTTTCATAGCTCTGGAGACTCGCGCGAAGTCTTGAATCTGAGAATAGCTTCCTTTTCCTCAAGGTCAAAAGAGAAATTACAACGCTCAACCCATTCCGGCGGGGGGCCTGCCCGAGGGGGGCCGGATTGCCAGCCTATTTCACTTAGACAATTGATCGAGCACAGAACTACATATCCCTTCTCAGAAGGGATATCGAAATGCTACCAAACCCTGTATCATATTGGTTCCAGGGTTGTGGCTATGGATCTCGTTACTCGTGCCCCACATACTTGCGTTAGAAATGTGCCTCCACTGAACGCCTAAGGACACAATTGCGTTCTCACCTATAGACTTTTGCAAACCGAAGCCCGCCAGCAACAACCAGTTCCAGCGAGAGCCTGCATTCCTATAAGTCTCCGTCACATAGTCTATGCCCACGCCGCCCTCAACATAGGCGTCCCAATGAACGTATCTACAAGGAAATGTGAACCGAAGTTTAGGGAGTCCTCCCAGTTCATACCCACAGCGGAAATTACGGTTGTGCGTACGATCTGCGGCGCTTTCACGATAAATAACATACGAACCGAGCAAAGCAAACTGGAACTCGGTAAACCACGGCCCCCAAGGAGTCATCATAGAATATCTCTTAAATGGGGCACTAACTTCGAGGGTTACGTAATCCAGTGGGGTCAAAGTTAGGAAAGTCGTGCCATAGGCCAGTTTTACAAGGTAATCCGATAAAGGGTGCACCACACACGGTTTTGGCACAAAATTCGCCCTAGGGGCGCTGAGGACCGATTGGGCAGTGCCCATTGCGGCTCTCGCCACATAACCGTCAAAACGTGGATCAAGCGATACGTCCCACCCCGCTGCATGCGAGCAGTTCAGGCAAACAATGAATCCGGCTGCCAAACCAAAAAACCGAAACAGACGATAAACAGGGCGCATGATCATTTCCATACCCTTAAACAGCAAATGAACGCCAGAAAACAACGCTGAGCCAACTAAGACAAATGCGCCCTCATACAGATTACAACTTCGAAAACCTCGGGGAGACCCACTTGTGTCACAAAACCCCTTCCTTACCCCGTGAGTCAATTGGGGGAGCAGAACGGACACCTGTCTACACCGAGATTCTCTTGAACTGGCGACTCATGTAGTAGGGACAGCGCAATTTGTAAAGAGTTAAATTAGGATGTATGCGGAGGTCTTGCCATTTTTTGGTGTTCTAGGGTGACTTGCTCTCAGATCGGCATAGCACTTGTTAATTGGAGACTTTGTGCCTGGTAATCCACCACCATCGCTTCAGAACAAATCTCCGCCTTTTCAATGAACTTCCGCCTTACTTGGCAAAGATGGCCCTTTTTAAGGTGAACACTGGCTCTAGGGATCAAGAGGTCTGTAGTCTCCGCTGGGAATGGCCGGTTCCGGTTCCCGAGTTTAAAACCAGCTTTTTTATCATCCCTGCACAATGGGTTAAGAACTGGCAAGATCGTCTGGTCGTGCTTAATCGGGTAGCCAAAGCAGTGGTGGAAGAAATGCCTGGGGGCATCCTACGTATGTTTTCTCATACAAGCGTGAGCGGGTGTCCAGAATGAACCACCGTGCATGGAGAGAGGCACGAAGACGGATAGGGCTTGAACAAGTGCGAGTTCATGACCTGAAGCACACCTTTGGCCGGAGACTACGAGCCGCGGGAGTTTCATTCGAGGATCGTCAAGACCTTCTGGGACGCAGGCCAGGGAGAATCACAACCCATTACTCGAAGGCAGAGCTTCAAAACCTTATCGAGGCTTCCAACAAGGTTTGTCGAGCGCAGTCCCGCAAAAATCCCCCATTCGTGGTATTGAAAAAAGGAGACAACCTTGTTAGGATGGCCTCCTAAAACGTGTTGCGCCCGTAGCTCAGTTGGATAGAGCAACGGACTTCTAATCCGTAGGTCACAGGTTCGAATCCTGTCGGGCGTGCCAAAGAAAACAAGGGGTTAGTTGGTCGATGACTGAGTTCGGGTGGGCCGACCTCATCCCGTGCCTTTATCCACGTCTTTTCACGATTTGTCTGCCTAGATCTCAAAGCGCCGCTATACAGCGGGGAATGCTTAACTACCACGTCGCTCTTTTGCCCATGAACTGACGTCAAGCCAGAAAAGGGTAGTAGACATCGTAGGCTACGAAGTCTTCTTCTATGCTGTGAGGCTGATGCCTGACGCCTTTGGGAATACGTACGAAGCTGCCTTCGACCATGGGCACGTCCCCGATCCCGTCGATCCAAATCTTCGCTTTGCCCTTGATCACATAGATAATGTCGTCGCACTCGTGGGTATGTTTTTCCACTTGGGTACCAGGGGGTAGATGGAGCAGCAGACAGGTGAGGTCCATCTTCTCGTCGCGATTGGATAGCAAATAAGCAACTTTGGCCGTGGCCAGTTGGGGATGAGGCTCCCATTTGACATCCGCCTTGTGAACGATCTTGACTTCTTCCATTTCTCCTTCTCCTTCCTGGAGTAGTTTTGGAGCGATGTTAGGTGTTGTGCCGTTTTTTTACCATTGGGTCGGAGAATTGGTCAACTTGAAAAAGGGGGTAGACAACGCGCGAGCCCTGTGCCACAATGTAGACTGCTGGTCCACATGGTGGAACGCAGCAACGCCGGACCCCACAGGAACCAACCATGGGCAAACTCACGTCCCTGGAAAAAGGGCTGCGCCTCCTTGACGCTGTCGCCAAGGCCAAGAGCATAGGGTTGCGCGAACTCGCAGCGGGGCTGGGATTCCCTCCGTCCACGGTTCACCGTCTCTCGGGCATTCTCACCGCATGTCATTTCCTGACTCAAGATCCTGAAAGCAAGAAATATCGGCTGTCTTTGAAATTTCTGGAACTGGGCGCGGCCGTCCGCGAAGACCTGGATGTCATTTCCGCGGCGCGGCCACACATGTCGGCGCTTGTGGAAGCCACTTCCGAAACGGTGAATCTGGCTTTCTTCGATAGTGCGGAAGTGATTTACGTGGACCAGGTGGCAAACTCAAATTCTCTCTTGCGTATGTTCACTCGTGTGGGCACCAGGGCCCCGCTTCATTGCACCGGGGTGGGCAAGGCGCGGCTGGCTGCTCTGCCCGATGAGTTGGTGGCCGAATATTGGCGCTCCGCAAAGAAAGAACGTTTTACAGTGAATACGATTGCAGATGAACCGAGCCTGGGGAAGGAGCTACAGGTAATTCGGCGGCTGGGCTATGCCGTGGACAACGAAGAAATGGAAATCGGTGTCCGATGCGTGGCTTGCTTAATACGCCAGAATAGGACCGGCATCGTCGCTGCTTTGAGTATTTCCGGGCCGAGTTCGAGATTGACCGCGGACAAAGTGCCGTTCATCGGGGAGTTGGTTAGGCAAACGGCCGGCCGTATTACGGCCGACCTCGGTTACACGGAGAAGTAATCACCATGAAACTGATTCTCGCAGGAGATCGACCGATTCCACGGTTCGTATGCGACGAAGCACTCGAAGGATGGATGGTACTCTCGAAATTCAAGACTGGGGCACTGATAACAGGGAGGGTTTTGCCATGCCAAAGATGACCGCAATGGATGCGGCGGTTTCTATCCTCTACGATGAGGGTGTCCGCCATATTTTCGGAATCCCCGGAGCGGGGATTCTTCCTTTTTATCAATCGCTGAAAAACCACGGAAGAATTAAGCACATGGTATGCCGCCACGAGGAGGGCGCTATCCACATGGCTGACGGGTACGCTCGGGCCATCGGCACCGTAGGTGTGTGTGCAGCCACTTCAGGACCGGGGGCTTCCAATTTCATCACAGGTCTTTATACTGCTCAGGTCGATTCCATCCCGCTGCTGGCACTAACCGGTCAGAACGTCCGGGCGCAGTTGGGCCGTGAGGCGTTCCAGGCGGTGGACATAGCGGAAATTGCCAAGCCCGTTACCAAGAAGGCTTACTGCGTCAAGGAGCCGGCCATGATCCCCTGGGTTTTCCGGGAAGCGTTCAAGATAATGCGTGAAGGCAGGCCCGGGCCGGTATTAATCGACCTCCCTTTGGACGTTCAGAAAGGGGAGATAGTCTACGACCCTGAAGCCGATGGGCCGTTGGGAGTCTCAAAGCTCAAGCCCAATGCAAGGCAGGTCAAGAAAGCCGTGGACATGCTCATGGCCGCGGAACGGCCGGTGTTGCTTTTGGGTGGCGGCGTCATTATCGCCGATGCCTGTCAGGATTTCGTGGCTGTAGCGGAATACCTGCAGATTCCGGTTGTGACTTCGTACATGGGCAAATCGGGAATTCCTCATTGCCACCCTCTGATGGCAGGCCAGGTAGGCATTCAATGCAACACGCCGTCAGGCAACCAAACGTTCCTGGAATCCGATCTGGTCCTCGCTGTGGGCGCAAGGTTCAATGATCGCCATACGGGCGATATCAAGGTCTACACGGGAAACCGCAAATTCATACACATCGATGTGGACCCTGGGCAAATCGGCAAAAACCTGGTGCCCGAACTGGGTATATGCGCGGATGCCAAGGAAGCTCTAACCGCGATCCTCGACGAAGCCCGAAGCCGCGGGCCTGCTCGCCGGCCCGACCCCTGGGCCAAGAAGGTGCCCGACTTATGCGCGCAGTTGGCCCGAAAAGTGGATTACCCCGATGTGCCTATAAAAGCTCAAAGGGTCTTCAAGGAACTTAACGAGTTTTTCGACGACGAGACCGTTTTTGTGACCTGCATCGGTTTGAACCAGATCTGGTCAGGGCAACTGCAGCAGATTTCCAAACCCAGGCACTACCTGGACTGCGGCGGCGCGGGTCCGCTGGGTTGGGACATGCCGGCAGCCATTGGGGCAAAGGTGGCCCGGCCTGACAAGCAGGTCGTCCAGGTTGTGGGCGATTTCGGTTTTCAATTCTGCATGGAAGAGCTTCCGGTAGCCGTAATGTACGGGACTCCGTTCGTAATTGTGGTGCTTAACAACGGTTATCTAGGGCTTATCCGCCAGGCCGAGAAATACACGTACGACATGAACTACGAAGTGCAAATCTGGTACGACGGTATCAACAACGGTCGAGGATTTGACTTTGTCAAGTTCGCGGAAGCTTGCGGCGCGACCGGCGAGCGCGTGGAGGACCCGGACCAAATAAAGGAAGCTTTGAAGCGCGGAGTTGCAGCCAAGACGCCGTATGTCATAGACATCATCCTGGAACGTGAAACTGACTGCTCCATGGGGGCGTCTATTGATGCGGTCAGGGAGTTCGTTTAGTTCGCCCGAGAAACCCACGTGCTGTGCATGTGATCAGAGGCTTTTGGCTTTGCCGGTAGCCAGCTTGGAGCGTTCCTGCCAACCCAGCAGCCGAAGCCGTCACCCCGGCGAAAGCCGGGGTCCAGGAGTCTCAAGTGGAACGTCGGACCGATAATACTGGATTCCGGCTTGCGCCGGAATGACGTTAAGAAGCGCCGCATCAAGGGCAGGCGGCGAATTCGACGGCATGCCACTATGGGGGCCAGTGGCAAGGCCATGTGCTCTGCTCATGGATCTTTACAAACGATTTTACACCAGCGTATTGGTTAAGCCCCTCAGAAACGGAGGTGAATTATGGCTGACGCTATTTCTCGGGCCAAGGCCATCCTGAGAGAGTTCAAGGGAGACTCTTATGCCTTTGGCTTCGACGTGTTGAATCAGATTGGCCCCTTTGCCGCGGCCCTGGTGGCTCAACCCGCCGCGGGCAAGAAGGCCATGTTCGTGGGACCCGTACAGTTCGAGTGGTTCGCTCGGTACAAAGACCTCGTAGTTAGTTATCTGACCGGTGCGGGCCTGGAGGTAGTGGACATAGTACAAGGCGCCGCGCCGAATGCGCCATTTGCAGACGTGTACCGAATCCACTCCCACATCATGCATAAACGGCCGGATGTGCTGGTTGTGATGGACAGCGGTTCGAGCATCGACGCGGTGAAGGCCGCGGCAGTCATAGCCACCCTCGGTGATGTCACACCGGAAATAGACCCATATTTCGGAGTGGGCAAGGTAACGGAGGCCTGCCAGCGTACCGGGCGCAAGATCATGCCTGTGCTGGCCGTCATGACGGCTGCCAGTTCCGGGGCCCATTTGACCAAGTATTCTAATATAACGGACCCTGTGAAGGGCCAGAAGAAACTCATCGTAGACGACGCGATCACCCCTCCCAGGGCCGTTTTCGATTACAAGGCCACCCTTACTCAGCCCGTTTCGCTTACTCAGGATGGGGCCCTTGACGGATGCGCCCATTGTCTGGAGATTTACTTTGGATCTGCGGGAGACATGGAGCCAAAGGCCCGCGAGGTAGCCGAAGTGGGAATCGATCTTCTGGTATCGGGTCTGGGCGAACTGACGAAGGACCCCCAAAGCCTTGACGCCCGAATGAAGCTCGGTTTGGGCACGGACCTCGGGGGCTACGCCATCATGATTGGAGGAACCAGCGGAGCGCACCTGAATAGCTTTTCGCTGGTAGACGTGCTATCTCACGGCCGAGCGTGTGCGCTGATGAATCCGTACTATGCGGTATTCTTCGCTCCCGCGATTGAAGAAAAGCTCAGGGTTGTAGGGGCCGTCTACCAGAAACACGGTTATATTGAGGCGAATCTGGACATCCTGAAAGGCCGCGACCTGGGAGTGGCCGTAGCAGAGGGTATGGTCAAACTCAGCAAGGCAATCGGGTTCCCCACGAAGTTGACCGACGTGCCGGGGATAACCCAGGCTCACGTGACCCGCTGCCTCACGGCCGCGAAGGACCCCCAATTGGAGATGAAGCTCCTGAACATGCCTGTGCCTTTAAAGGCCAGCCAGGTGGACGATTATATGGGGCCTATTCTCCAGGCCGCGTGGGAAGGACGTTTTGAGCTAATCAAGAACTTTGGTTAGAGCCATGACTAGTAACGGGCTTCCACCACTTATCGGCAGGGAACAGGAGTTGGAGCTTCTGCTCGCCTGTCTGAAGGCAGGCCGCAACCTGTTGGTCGAAGGGCCGGTTGGTGTGGGCAAGACGCGCTTGGCCCAGGAGGCCGCCAGAGCGATGAACCGGCCCATAGTTCGGGTCGATGGCGATGAACGCTACTCTGAAGAGAAACTCACCGGCTGGTTTGATCCACCCGCGGTGGTTTCCCGCGGCTATGTTCCGGAAGCGTTTCGGCCGGGGCCGCTTCACCTGGCCATGAGTCAAGGGGCAGTGCTGTTTGTCAACGAACTCAATCGGATGCCGGACGGAGTTCAAAACGTCCTGTTGCCGGCTTTGGATGAGAAAGTCCTGGAAATTCCAAAAGTGGGGAGCATAAGGGCGGCTGAAGGTTTTCAGGTGATTGCCACCCAAAACCCCAAGGAATTTGTGGGCACTTCGCTTATCAGTGAGGCGCTTAGAGACCGTTTCGAGCTGCTGACACTCGATTACCAGAGCTTTGAAGACGAAGAGGCCATTGTCGCGCAACTTACGGGTCTCTCAGCCAATCAACTGGTAAGGCAGGCGGTATTCCTGGCTCGTGCCACACGCACCCATCCGCTCGTCCGCCGGGGGGCGAGTGTCCGGGCCGCAGCAAGTTTGGCCCTGATTGCCTCCAAGCTGGGAGGAGACGACGCCTTGAGCCGCGCCGCGGAGCTGGCCTTGCCCACACGCATTGAGCTGAAAGATGACCTGGAGGAAGATCCGCGGCTGAGCCTGGTTAAAATATTGGACGACGTGGCAAAAAAAAAAGAGGTCAGGCCGATGGAAAACGTCCGCTGAGGTTTACCGCGCCACAGCCGGGTGCCGAAGGACAACGGCCTGCATTTTCGCCGCGGGAAGACGAGGGGATGTTTCCCTCCGGGGCAACGTTCCTCTGTCCCGACTGGAAGACAACGCGAGCCCGGCCCAGAATAGGATCGTCAGCGGCCGACTTTCGGCGTATCGCTCTGCCGCGGCTGCTGGCCAGACCAGGGGTCCTTCAGGGGGTTGCGCGGACCGGAACACGTTTTCGGACGGTTCCTTACGGGACCTGCGGAGCCGGTGGGGAAGTCCTGGATTTGGAGTCCACACTGGAGCGGATCATGCCGGCCCTTGCTCATGATGGATCTATTCGCCAGGGTTCCGGTCTCCAGCGAGAGGACATCATGGTCCGGTACAAACCGGAGCCGGCACTGAGACTGCTGGTGATCCTGGATACAAGCCTTTCGATGGACGGGCCGCAGAGGCCAATGGCCGCGCTCATAGGAGCGGTGCTGGCCAGGCAAGCCCCAAGCGGCAGCCTGGCGCTCGTGGCTTTCCACTCGGAGCCAACATTGCTTATACGCTTTGGGGAACGGATCAAACCTCTGGAGGCCGCTTATCGTGTCCTGAGAGCGCCCCTGGGCGGTGTTACGAACATTTCCGCGGCTCTGGAGCATGGACTGTGTGTTCTGGCCGCTTCGGGCAACCGGCCGGCTCATGCCGTTCTGATAACCGACGGCGAGCGGACAGCGGGACCGGACCCCTGCGGTCCGGCAAAAAGGTTTAGAAAGCTTCACGTGATGCTTGTGGGAAGGCGCAATATGGTCTCGACCAGAGAAATGGCCCGCCTGGGAAAAGGACTTTGGCGACAGGTGGACCGTCCGGAGACCGTGCCGCAAACGTTGCTTTGGCTTATGCAGCGTCTTTGCAAGGATTGACGTCAGGCCTCAATGAAACTGCCGTAATCACGGTATCGCCTTGCCGCGAAGGAGGTTTCAGGATGGATATTCCTACCGTCAGACAGCGATTGAAGGAAATTGTCGGCGACCAGTACGTTTTGACTTCCGATGTGGACTTGATGCTTTACGGATATGACGCCTACCTGGAGATGAGCAGGCCTGACGTGGTCGTTATTCCCGGGAGCACGGAGGAAGTCAGCCGGGTCGCAAAGCTGGCTTATGAAGGCGGGGTTCCTGTCACGGCTCGCGGTTCCGGCACCAGTCTGAGCGGAGGGCCTGTGCCGCTCAGGGGCGGCATCGTGATCCACTTTTCCAGGATGAACCGCATCCTGGAGATTGACGTTGCCAACAAGAGAGCCAGGGTCGAACCAGGAGTAATAACACTGGATTTGCAGACCGCAGTGGCAAAGCAAGGCCTCCAGTACGCGCCTGACCCGGCAAGTCAGAAAACCTCCACATTGGGAGGCAATGTTGGAGAAAACTCCGGCGGCCCCCATTGCCTTAAATACGGCGTGACCACAAACCACATCATGGGTCTCAAAGTGGTGCTCTACGACGGCACCGTGGTGGACGTCGGCGGCAAGGCGCCAGATAGACCCGGCTATGACTTGACGGGTCTCATGGTAGGCTCGGAGGGCACCTTGGGCATAATTACCGAAATCACGCTGCGTCTCATTGAACAGCCCGAGGAAGTCAAAACACTGTTGAGCATTTTCGAGACCATCGAGGACGCGGGCAACACGGTATCGGCAATAATAGCCGAAGGGATTGTTCCGGCCACCCTGGAAATGATGGACAGATTGGTCATCAAGGCCGTTGAAGAATCCGTCCACGCGGGCTATCCACAGGACGCTGAAGCAGTGCTCATAATCGAACTTGACGGCCTCAAGGACGGTATGCAAAGACTTGCAGACCGGATTGTTGAAATTTGCCGGGCCAATCGAGTGCGAGAGGTGAGGGTCGCGAAGGACGAGGCGGAACGAAATACCCTTTGGACCGGCCGCCGCGGAGCCTTCGGCGCGATGTCCAGGTTGAGGCCGAGCTACATGGTCTGCGACGGGACCGTGCCGCGAACCAAGCTTCCCGAAGTGCTCAAGAAGGTAACAGAAATCGGCCGGAAGTACAATCTTCCCATCGGCAACGTATTCCACGCAGGTGACGGAAATCTTCATCCCCTAATTTTGTTCGATATCCGGGACGAGGAGGAGACTGCCCGGGTGAAGAAGGCCGGTTCGGAGATCTTGCGTTTGTGCGTGGACGCGGGAGGCACTATCAGCGGGGAGCACGGCATCGGCTTGGAAAAACTGGAGGAAATGTCGTTTATCTTCTCCCAGGATGATGTCGCCGCTATGTGGAAACTGAAGAACGCGTTCGATCCGGCAGGCCAACTCAACCCCGGCAAAGTGCTGCTTCCAGTATCTTCGTGAAGGCTAAGAGGGGACCGGAAAATGGATATAGATTTGCTGCATGAGGTTATGAGCCCGAAAATGGTGGTGACTGATTCAGCGACCGTCGCCGAGTTCTCCGTAGACGGCATGGTACCGGGGGCGGTGGTTTACCCGGCTAATTTGGGTCAGGCTGGTGAAGTATTGAAACTGGCCAACAAGGAGAATTGGGGTGTAATTCCCTGGGGCGGAGGCACCAAGATGGCGCTCGGCAAAGTGCCTTCGCGGTTTGATCTGGCGTTGAGCACCAGCAGGCTGGACAAGATCATAGACATTGACGTAGCCAATCTGACGGTCACAGCGCAAGCCGGAGTCAGGCTGGCGGATCTCCAGGACCTTCTAGGAGGAACCGAAAACAGATGCTTCTTCCCGGTGGATGGCGACCTCAAGACCCAAGCCGATTACATGTGCTCCGGTCGCGATTATAAGGGCGTCTTCTTGCCGCTGGACCCTCCATTTTCCGATCGGGTCACGCTGGGCGGCATGGTTGCGGCCAATTCCACCGGGCCGAAGAGACTACGCTACGGGCTTCCGCGTGATCTCATTTTGGGCATGAGATACGTGAGTCCCACCGGCGAGATCATTGGCATGGGCGGAAAAACGGTCAAAAACGTCAGCGGGTACGACGTTTCCAAGATTATGATCGGTTCCCTGGGTACGCTGGGGATTCTCGGAGACGTGACTTTTCGGCTTCTGCCGTTGCCCGAGCAAGTTGCTACAGTGGTGGCGGCCTTCGGAGCCTTTGATGCTGCCAGGGCCTTTGCGGACCGAGTACTGGGCTCGAAGCTTCTGCCCACCTCCCTGGAAATCCTGAACCGCTCGGGCCACGACCTCACTGGATTGAAGGGCCTAAATGTGCCGCCTGGGGGCTGGTGCGTGGCCGTAGCTCTGGAAGGATTCAGCGAAGAAGTGGAAAGGGAGGTCGCGGACCTCAAGGACATGGCCAAGAGAGAGAATGCCCTGGAATTGGCTGTGTTGGATCGCGAAAAAGCCACGGCCTTTTGGAAGACCCAGAGCGACTGCTGTCTTGCCCCCGCGGGCCAGGGAAAAGCGGTTGTCAAGTTCAAGGGCAGTTTCTTGATTTCGCATTATGCTGAAGTCATGAACGCCTGGACCGCGGCCTCATCCGGCTATCAGGTGGCGTTGACCGTGTCGGCAGGACTGGGCCTGGCCTACGCATACATTTTTTGCGAGCCCGATGCGGATTTGGAAAAGATTGCGGAACTGGGAGCGGCTTTCAGGTCGGTAGCTGAGCAGTACGAGGGAAGCATGGTCGCTGAGTGCGCTCCGGCGTCTCTTAAGCAAAGGCTGGATCCGTGGGGTAGTCCTCAAGGGGATTTCCTCCTTATGACAAGGATCAAGGACAGTGTGGATCCTCGGGGTGTACTCAATCCCGGTCGATTTCTTGGAGGGCTGTAGTCATGAACATCGTTCAACTCAAAAAGATGCAGTACGAAGAGGTGGCCAAGTGCACCCGGTGCGGGTTTTGTCTCCCGAATTGTCCCACTTACGCTGTGCGAAGGACGGAAGCCTTTACAGCCAGGGGGCGCAACGCCATCACTCGAGCGGTCATTGAGGGACGTTTGGAACTCTGCGAAGACTTGGCCCAGGCCATCTTCACCTGCCTTGGCTGCGGTGCGTGCACAAAGGCTTGCTTTCCGGCAGTGAATACAAGGGACGCGGTCCTGTCGGACAGGGCCTGTCTCACGGAAGTTCAAGCCCACCCGAAGATATTCGAAAAGCTCGCGGAAGCCCTGAATGAATACCACAACATTTCCGAAGACGATAACGAAGACCGGGCCGAGTGGCGAGAATACCTGAAAGGCATCCCGGATGAGTTCCTGGAAAAAGACCGGGCTGAAATCGTATACTTTGTGGGATGCGTGGCCTCGTTTTTCCCTCTGGCGCAAAAAATCCCCGCGGATCTTGCCACCATCATGCATTACGCGGGATTGGACTTCACGATTCTGGGCGGCGAAGAATGGTGCTGCGGCTTTCCACTACTGGGGGCCGGCATGCCGGAGAAGGTCACTGAACTGAAAAACCACAATCTTGAGAAACTGAAAAGCGTCGGTGCTCGGCAAGCGGTTTTCTCATGCCCCTCGTGCCTGCATACCTGGAAACATTTATACAGCCCCGAGGCTGAGCTGCTGCACGCCAGCCAACTGATGTCGAATCTGATCGAACAAGGCAAACTGAAACTCAAGCCGCTCAATATGAAGGTCACGTACCACGATCCCTGCGATTTGGGACGAAACACCGGTGTTTTCGAGGAACCTAGAGATGTCATAAAGGCCATACCCGGCATAGAATTCGTTGAGCTGCCGAACAACCGGAACTTGAGCGTTTGCTGCGGCGGCGGCGGCAACGTGGAGATGGTGGACCCTGACCTTTCAGCCGCAGTGGCTCAGCGCAAGATCGAAGAGATCCTCTCGACGGGGGCTGATACGGTAGTGTCTTCGTGCCAACAGTGTCTTCGCACCATAGTTACCCGCGCCCGCCGCGAAGGGATTGATCTCAAAGCTCTGGACCTGACACAATTGGTGGTCAAGTCCTTGACGCAGGAATAAATGGGAGGTGGCGTAAGCCATGATAGCCAGTTTTTCAGTATATCCAATTGGTGAAAGCACAAGCCTCAGCCGTTTCGTGAAGAAAGGCGTAGCCGTTGTGAAGGAGTCCGGTTACCCCTACGAAGTGGGGGCTATGTCCACATCAGTGGAAGTCCCGGACCTGGACGCTCTCTTTGACCTGGTAAAAAAGGTGCACGCGGCTCACGTGGCAGAGGGAGCCAAACGGGTAGTCATCGACCTCAAAGTGGATGACCGTAGAGACAAACAGGCAACTATGGCTTCCAAGAAAGCGGCGGTGACGTGATACCGCGGTTGGCCCCAGGGCCTATCTTCCGCAAGGGGAGCCGGCGATGAAATACCTTATGAATTATGGCCGGACCGGGTTGGGTTTGGAGTTGCCCGACCATTGGAACGTCACGGTTATCCGCAAGAAGCCGATGCCTGTGCTGCCGGAGCCGGTCGCTGCAATGGCAAGGGCCTTGAAGGAACCGGTCGGGTCCAAGCCGCTGATCGAAGAAGCCCAAGGACGTTCGAGCGCTTGCATCCTTATTTGCGATATCACTCGGCCTGTTCCAAACGGGTTAATCCTGCCGGCGGTCATCCGAGAGCTGTTGACAGCCGGCCTCAATCCGGAACAGATCACAGTCCTGGTGGCCACGGGCCTGCATCGACCCAACGAAGGAGCTGAACTTCGCGATGTGGTTGGCGACGAATGGGTGCTCAAGACCGTCAGCGTCGCCAACCACTTTGCCCGTAACGACGCGGATCATGTGGACCTGGGATTGACCTCCCGAGGTACGCCCATCAAGTTGGACCGCCGATTCGTGGACGCGGATTTACGCCTGGTCACCGGCCTTGTGGAACCCCATTTTATGGCCGGTTACTCAGGGGGACGGAAGCTGGTGGTCCCCGGTGTGGCCCATCAGGAGACCATCACGCGTCTTCACACCGCGACGTTCCTGGAATCACCGCGTTCTGCCAACTGCATACTGGACGGCAACCCCCTACACGAAGAGCAACTGGAAATCGTAAAGCGCGTCGGCCGCGCTTTGGGTGTCAACGCGGTCATTGACGAATTTCGACAGCCGTGTTTCCTGAACTTCGGCGACATCATACAGAGCCATCTGGCTGCCATAGATTTTATGAGACAGTACGCCGAGATAACCATTCCGCGACGCTTTCGAACCGTGATTACAAGTTCGGCCGGGTACCCGCTTGACAAGACCTATTACCAGACTGTCAAAGGGATGGTGGGAGCCATGGATGTGCTCGAGCCGGGCGGAGACCTCTTCATTGTCTCCGAATGTTCGGAAGGAATGGGCTCGGCGGATTACGTGGAAGCACAAAAAAAACTCATTGAGCTTGGATCGGACAAATTCCTTGACGAGTTGTGGCCCAAGGGAAACGCGGCGGTTGATGAATGGCAAACCGAGATGCAACTGAAACCCATGCGAATCGGGGCCATTCGTTTTTATGCCGAATGCCTTTGCGAAGAAGACCTGAAACTGACGGGTGTTGAGAGCTTCGCCGACTTGGACCGATTCCAGGAAGCTATTCGCAAAAGCGTGGAGCGGTCGGGAGATACGTCTGTAGCAGTGATTCCCGAAGGGCCTTATGTGGTACCATTTTGTCGGCACGAATAAGCAGGAATTCCGCTGGCAAGAGGACAGAGGGCGGATGGTAATCGCCGGAAACAATGTCCTAGAGTGATATCCATACGCCTTCAAACGAGTAAAATCCTGCTCTCGGTGGGACAGGCATCTTGCCTGTCTCTTGGGCAGGCGGGACGCCTGCCCCACCAACGCATAATCGAGCGCGGACGAAAAAGACGGTTTATTGCAGGCACATTATGGACCACGGCAACCATGCGATTCATTCACATTGCAGAGCCTACTGGCACGAGTTTTCTGAGTGGTTTCGGGCCTTTTCTTCGGCCCAGGCGGCTTCTGAAGCCGTAAGAGGGCTGAATGCTACTGGTCTGGCAGTCGCTCTAGTGCTGCTTGCAGCCTCGACGTTTTGCTTTGCTGTGGAGCCCCCGGATGCTGGGTCGTGGTTTCTGGACGCGGCCCGGCACCATGTTTCGGCCCATGGCCAAATCTCCTGTCAGGATTGTCATCCGAACGTGATCCGGCGAACGGCCCACCCTGACCCGGCTCAAGTCAACCGGAGCCTGCGAGATTTTTTTAGTGCCGAAACTTGCTATGGGTGCCATGACGGGACAATAATAAAGAAAAACCTGGAAATGGGTTTGCATGCGGGAAAGCCGATCAAGAAGGCCGAGGACTATTCACACTGTATCGCGTGCCATGATCCTCACTACCAACCCCGGCTCAGCAAGAAAGGTGCTTCGGAAACCAAGCCTGTCGTCCAAACCCGCGAACTGTGCTCCACCTGCCACGACCAAAAGCAAAAGCTTCCTGAAGCCGTGGGTGATGATGTCAAATGCCTGGAATGCCACAAGGCTTCCGACCCTCAAGACAGCGAGAGAGCCCGGAACATAGACCGGATTTGTCTCGGGTGCCATGGACAGGCCGCTGCGACTACTAAAGCGTCAGTGACGGTTCCTTGGATCGACAAAGGCAAGCATATTTTCAAAGGTCACAGCGGTCTGGATTGCTTGTCCTGCCATCGTGAGGCCGCGCGATTTGAGCACCATCGACAGAGTTCCCCGAACTGCCGCCAGTGCCATACCCCTCACAGAGAATCGATCATCCACGATGCCCACACTAAAGTATCCTGTCAGGCCTGTCACCTGGACCAAATCGAAGTGTCACGGGACCCGGGTACCAGAAAAGTGGTCTGGCAAAGGTCTGAGAAAACTTCACAGGCCAGTTGGCTTAATGTTGTGCGACCCGGCGAAGGCACGGGCTCCTGCCAACGCTGCCACCATGCAGGGAACCATGTCGGTGCGGCTGCCATGGTTCTTCCGGCAAAGAGCCTCATTTGTATGCCCTGCCATGCTGCCACCTTCTCAGCCAGGGATCCTATCAGCGTGTTGGCACTCGTCGGCTTTGGCCTGGGGATGTGTGTGGTCGCCTCGGTCTGGTTTACCGGAACACTTCGGCCCCGGGCCGGCTCGATTGCCGGAGCTGACCGTGGCATCAAGGCGGCTTTCTCTGCCCGTGCAGCCGCTGTCCTAAAGGCCCTGTTTCTCGACGGTTTATTCCAGCGGAAGCTCTTCATCCAGTCGCGGCTTCGCTGGATGATTCACGCTCTCATCTTTTTGCCCTTTGTGGTGCGCTTCGTTTGGGGCCTGGCGGCACTAGTTGGTTCACTGGCCTGGCCTTCTCAGGCGTGGGTCTGGCAGATGCTGGATAAGAACTGGTTTCTGACCGCATTCGTATTCGACCTTACCGGATTAATGGTGATTTTGGGCGTGATCTTGGCTATTCTCCGCAGACATTTTTCCCGTGATGAAGTAGTAATTGATGGGCTGCCTGAGCGCGACTGGTTGGCCGTCGGGCTTTTGGGAGGCATTGTACTAGTTGGATTCCTCCTTGAAGGCGCACGGTTGGCTATGACCGGCCCTGCCGAAGGCGCACGCTGGGCATTTGTCGGTTGGGCCTTGAGTTTCGCATGGCGCGGGACCGCTGGTTTGAACGAAATCTACGGGTACGTCTGGTACCTGCATGCGTTTTTGACCGGGGCCTTTTTATTGTATCTGCCCTTCAGCGGGATGGTTCACGTGGTCATGGCCCCGCTTGTTTCGGTTCTCAATGCTGCTGATCGCTTTCACGGCCATCGAGGTAGCTCTCGACATGGGAAGAATCATGGATCAGGGCACAGATAGCTGTTCAGACGGCTGTACGGTCGGCCTGTGCCTCGGTAGCAAAGGCCAGGAGCGGGCGTGACCTCGATATATTGGTTATGGAGGCAGTGGATGGAAATACAAGGCTATAACCTTCCAGATGAGCTGTATTATGAGGAGCATCACTTCTGGGTAAGGTCAGACGGCGGCGTTCTTGTGATGGGTATGACTGATTTTGCGCAAGAGATGGCGGGTAAAATCGTATTCGTCCAGCTCCCGGAGCCGGGCAAGGCCCTTTCTGTTGGGAAGAAGTTCGCGAAATTGGAGTCAGGAAAGTGGGTGGGAAAGGTCTTCGCTCCGGTAGACGGAGTCCTGGCCGCTTCCAACATGGCTTTGGAAACCAATCCCGGCCTCATCAATCAGGACTGTTATTCGGCCGGCTGGATGTACAAGATCACACCCAATGACTCGGCCGACATGGAAAAACTGATTCATGGGGCTGAGGCCGTCACTGCATGGATGTTGCCTGAGATCGAGAAAATCAAGGGGTAATGGCGTGTCCAACCTGGACTACAGCTTCCGCAGGCTTCTCGAAATTGAGGCGTGCACTGCTTGCCGGATCTGCGCTGAGGTGTGCCCCGCGGTGGAGGCCGCGGGAGAGGGCCGTCTTTCCGGAATCTATCGCCTGGCCAAGCTGAAGGAGATCCTCAGAGCGCGAACAGCGCTGTGGCGGCGACTATTCGGCCGGAGAGAACCTGCGGCCTCGGAATGGCGGGATTTCAGTCAAACTGTCTTCCGATGCACCTTGTGCGGAAATTGTCAGGAAGTTTGTCCTGCGGGGATTCACCTGAAGGACCTCTGGCTGGACGTACGGCAGGATTTAAACCATTCGCTATATTATCCTGAGAAGATCGACGCTATCCGGCAAAACCTGGCCGAGAGCCGCAACGTGTTCGCAGAGGACAATGAAGAGCGGGCTGAGTGGGTGGAAGATTGCGACGATTCCTCCGAAGACGGCTTCTGCAAAGAAAAGGCGGAAATCGTGTTCTTCACGGGGTGTGTAGCGGCTTTTTACCCCGTCGCGCAGCAAATTCCGGTGGCCCTTGCCGAGATTTTGACGGTGGCGGAAGTAGATTTCACGCTTCTGGGCTCGGACGAATGGTGCTGCGGTTTTCCCATGCTGGGGGCCGGACTGGGCGATCAGGCACAGGATTTCATTACCCATAATCTCGCGGCTGTGGCGGCCAAAGGGGCAAGCAGCGTCTTATTCTCCTGTCCTTCGTGTTATCAAATGTGGCAGGAGCATTATCCTTACCCCGGCCATCTGTCGATCTTCCATTCCACGCAGTTCCTGCTGCGGCTCGTCCGCGAAAAGCGACTGAAGTTCAAAGGTCTTCCTTTCAAAGTGACTTACCACGATCCCTGCGATCTGGGGCGCGGGGCCAGGGAATTCGAGGCAGCCAGGGCCGTGATCCGCTCTATTCCCGGGGTCGAGCTGGTGGAATTGGAACGCAACCGAGAGAACGCCCGGTGCTGCGGCGGCGGTGGCAACCTGGAGATGATAGACGGGGAACTCTCCAGCCGTATCACGGAACGGAAAATCAAAGAAATCATGGCAACCGGAGCCCAAGCTGTGGTGACCTCATGCCAACAGTGCGTGAGAACTATTACCACTTGGGTCCGGCGTAATGAAGTCCCTCTTCAGGTCCTGGACATAACCCAGCTCGTCAGAAAGGCGCTCGACGACTGAGGTGGCGCCTGCACCCGGCGAAAGGCCGAAGGAAAGTAACATGAAGATCCTGGTGGCTCCCAATGCGCTGAAGGGTTCGGTCTCCGCGGTAGAGGCAGCGGAAAGGATCGGCCTGGGGTTGAAAAGATCCGGTCTGGACGTGATTGTGGATCTCATGCCCATAGCGGATGGCGGCGACGACACTATGGATGTTCTGGTCGCGTCGGGCGGTGAAGTCCGCGAAGTCGAAGTGCTTGATCCTTTAGGCAGGGCGATACGCTCTAAATTCGCTTTGCTTGGAGACGGAAACACCGCAGTGGTGGAGATGGCGCGGGCCTCGGGACTCAAGCTTTTGAAGCCTTCTGAGCGGAATCCACTCATAACCAGTACGTACGGCACGGGCCAGCTCATAGCCGCGGCGATCGAGGCCGGTGCCAAACGCGTGATAGTCGGGATAGGCGGCAGCGCTACCAATGACGGCGGGGTTGGTTGCGCCATGGCTCTGGGCTTGCGGATCGAGGACTCGGAAGGGCGAAGTGTCCCTGGTGAAGGCGGCTCCTTGAAGCGGGTGCGCCGAATTATAGTCGACGAAATGATGCCTGCGCTCAATGATGTAGACATTTGGGTGGCCTGTGATGTTGACAATCCGCTGTTGGGGCCGCGCGGCGCTTCAGCCGTGTTCGGTCCTCAGAAGAACGCTACCCCTGAACAGGTCCTGGAACTGGAAGACAATCTGGCCCATTTTTACGGCTTGGTGGCAGAAACTCTCGGTTTGGACATGCGCGAACACCCCGGCGCGGGTGCGGCAGGCGGATTGGGGGCTGGTTTGATGACGTTTCTCAAGGGCCGGCCGAGGAGCGGGGTTGATCTGGTGCTGGAATATTTGGACCTGCCGAAACGCCTCGAAGGGGTTGACATGGTCATCACGGCTGAGGGGCGCATGGACCGACAGACTTTAGGTGGCAAAGGTCCTATTGGTTTGGCCAGGCGCGCCATCGAGTACGGTGTCCCGACCATCGCACTTGTGGGTTCAGTGGGAGAGGGCGAAGAGGAGCTTCATGAGGCCGGTATGAGAGCCATCTTTCCTATAGTCCCCGGACCGATGGACCTGGCGGAGGCAATGGAAACCGGAGCAGAGCTTCTCGAAAAAGCAGCGGCTAGAATAGGACGCGTTCTCTCTCTTATCCGAAACTGACAGTCTATAGTGAATGCCGGTCCTTTAAACGAGCTGGGGACCGGCATGAAAAGGCGGAAGTGACCGTGGACTTGTATTGCTTGGGCAGCGTCCCGTGGCAAGAATCACAACTCTGTTATCATGCGTTGGCCCATTTGGGGCGCGAGGCATTGGCGCTGGTCTCGCCGGCTACCCACTATGTTTGCGTCGGCTATCATCAGGATGCTCGCAAAGAGATCGCCATGGATTTTTGTCAAGGCCACGGCATTCCCGTTTTCAGGAGGGAAGTAGGTGGAGGGGCTGTTTATTTGGACGGCGATCAGCTCTTCTTCCAGGTAGTGCTTCGCAGAGACTCACCTTTGGTCCCAATGAAGAAAGAGGCCTTCTACAGGAAGTTCCTTCAACCGGTTATCGACGTCTACCGCCAAATCGGCATACCGGCTGAGTACAAGCCCATCAACGATATCCTGGCGGGGACAAAGAAAATTTCAGGGACCGGAGCCGGTGAGATTGGCGACTGCGTTGTCTTTGTCGGAAATCTCATAGTTGATTTCAACTACAAGATGATGTCGCGTGTCTTAAAGGTGCCTGATGAAAAGTTCCGCGACAGAGTTCACAAGACCATTGAAGCCAACCTGACTACCATTCGCAGAGAGCTTGGCGCGAAAGATGCCAACCGGTGGAGCGAATCCGCGCTGAACGGCCTGGTCGTCAAAGAATTCGAGAAAATATTGGGGCCGCTTCAGCCGCGGAAAGTGGATGACATCCTGCGGGCCAAGATGGAAGCGTTGGGCAGAGTAATGACCACCGAAGAGTGGCTCTACAGACGCGGCAGGCCTTCGAATGGTCGTAATATGAGAATCCGCTCGGGGGTCAACCTGGTCCATAAGGTTCATAAGGCCCCGGGCGGTCTTATCCGTGCTGATTTCGAGATCAGGGAAGAGAGATATAGCGCTGTTGCCCTGACAGGGGATTGGTTTTGCCACCCCCGCGATGCGATTCCGGCCCTTGAATCGCGGATTGAGGGCGTGTCACCGGCAGAACTAAGAGCCGTACTGGAGGAATTCTATAACAAGAACCAACTGGAGACCCCAGGGATAGCCTTGGAGGACTGGATAGAAGTCCTCAAGGCATAGCCCGGTCCTAGGGAAACTGTCTCAGAATTCAAACTTGGGCAGAAATCGTAGCACGAATGGCCCTCACCCTGTCCCTCTCCCGCGGGGAGAGGGGACTCAAAAAGTGGCTCCTCAAACGCCACTTCTCCCTCTGGGAGAGGGTTGGGGTGAGGGTGGTGAACCCCATGCCAACGTCAGTCGTGCCACGATTTGGAAGTGCTCTCGGATTCTGAGACAGTTTCTAGATGCCGGCCCTGGACTTCGTGTCCAGCCTTTGGCCCTGCGGCAGTGAAGTGAAAAGCTACGCAGCGACTCTTTCAAAGCCGACGGGCTGGTCACAAAAAGCGCGTGATTTATCGGCCAAGGTGCGCGATGTTTCGAAATCTTTGGTCCAATGTCTCACGGATGAAATCCGGTTTTCCTCATTCTCAGCGTTTAGGCCAGCAATCTCCAAAATTTCAAGAAGTTTCTCACATTGCCTGAGGTGGTGTGGTCTGCCGTCAGGACGGTCGCGAGGGGAGGTGATCCCGGGGAAAGACCTCATACTAAGAGCACAGCCGGCTGCTCGGGTGCTTCGCTGATCCTGTGACTTGCCCCAGTGTCGACCGGCGCGGCCAGTCTAACGAATCGCGTCCGGTGATCGCTGAAACGCCCGATTATCTCAAATCCCATTCCTTCTTTATCCTTGTGGCACAGGTTCTTCGCTTCGGAGGTAAGTGACATGGACACTTTCCTGCTCGCAATCTCCGGCGTCAACTGTGAATGAGATTTCAAGGGGTCGACGACTCCATCTCACGTTGAACTAAGGAGGATGAATATGGGTAATCAGAAAAATGAAGCCTCAGGTGGATCGATCCAGATCGGGGTCAGTCGCCCTCCGCTTCCATTGACCGACATTCCTACGCCGGAAGAGGTTTTCAATAAACCCGTGATCGGCGGCAAAGAACTCATTACGTGTGTGCTTGGCCCGAGTATGATCGCCTTGGGGGTGTCCATCGGAAGCGGCGAGTGGTTGCTGGGGCCTTTGGGATTCGGCAAGTTCGGCTTCATAGGGCTCGGTTTTCTCGTCATGATTTCGGCTGTACTCCAGACCTTTTACAATGTGGAGAACGGACGTTTTACGCTGGCTACGGGCGAAGTTCCGGTCGTCGCGTTCGCGCGCACTCCTCCGGGCTATAAGTTCTGGATTCCCGTAACTGTGGTTCTTATCTACCTTGGATGGTTCTGGGGTGGTTGGGCCTCCGCGGCCGGACAAAGCCTCTACGCGCTGTATCTTGGCGGTCCCGTGAATATGAAGGACCCCGGCTCATTGCAGACGGTGCGCATTGTCGCCATCCTTTTAATGATCTTATCGTTGGTCATCTACATGTTCGGCAAGAAAATCGTCAGGACTATGGAGGCCATTGACACGTTTCTGGTGTTCTTTATCCTGGCGGTGTTGATCACTTTGACTATCGTATTCGCACCGGCAAAGATGTGGGGAGAGATGCTGGCCAGCATCGTGACCCCCGCGGGGCCTCCCAAAGGGATTGATGCCACAACCCTCGGTGCCATCATCGGTTACACAGGTTTTGGAACCGGCTTCAATTTCATGCTGATCAATTACTATCGCGACCATGGGTACGCGATGGGGCATAGATGCGGATTCTACTCAGGTATCATCGGCGGCACCACGCAGGAAGTGCTGCCCTCCGGCTGCACTTTCACCGATACCGAACAGAACAGGAAGACCTGGAAGCGCTGGTTCCGGTTTCTGCTCCTTGACCAGTGGGGAGTTTTCTTTGTAGGCGCGATGATTGGAATGTTCATCCCCAGCATGCTGGTTGTTTCACTTGCCGTGACGCCCGGCGCTGAAGTGCCCTCAGTCGCAAACATGCCCGTTTATGCCGCGGTGGAGTTGGGAAAGAAAGCGGCTTGGCTGTTTCCCTTCATCCTGTTCATCGGCGCGCTGATTTTGTTCAAGACACAAACCACGATTTTGGAGATGCTGATCAGGAATACGACCGATGCCGCCATCGCCGTGAGCCCACGACTGCAAGCCTGGATCGGAGGCGACCCGCGTAAGTTTTACTACCTCCTGGCGATCTGCTTGATCATCTTGATCGGTATCATCATTCACTTGGCGCTGCCGACCAAGTTGCTGCAATATGCAGCGAACATGGCGAATCTCGCATCCCTTATCTACCCGATCATCTTGATCTACCTGAACAGCAAACTACCCAAACCCGCGCGGTCTAAGTGGTGGTCACATGCGCTTATGATTGCGAACGTGGTATTCTTTGGGTTCTTCTTCTTCAACTTCCTGTCTCTGGAGTTCACGGGAGCACCGCTTGTCAAGTTCTAAGTTGGTGGCATGCGTGCCTGCTGAAGCGTAAGCAACTATTGGAACCTCGCCGGGGAACGAAAGCCTGTTCCCCGGCATTCGTCTTCAAATCCTTGCCAAAGCCCCTTATGCCAATGCGCTTTCGTACAAGTGAACATGGCGGGCATCCCGCGTCCCGCGGGACCGCCACCATATGGTAGTGGCCGGCGTCCCTGCCGGCCATTGCTAATGCCCCCTTTTTGAACGCGCATCGGTATTGCTCATTATAGTGATTCTCGAAAGTTCCTTCTGAATGGACCCGTCCCGCGTTGGCGGGACACCCATAAGTTGATCCGTGATCGCTTTCGAGAACTGCTATAATAATTGCGAAACGGCCTCAATTACATTCTGATGCATGGACATCATGTTGGGTTGGGGCCGGCCTTGACTCAACAAGCACAGAGGACCATGATCAATTCACTGAGAATAGGGTGGCAGGGCATGCGGGCGCTGGTCTGCCTCAAGCCTGATGAACGGTTATCGAAAGGAGAATCTGTTGAAGGTCGCATTTGTAGGACTGGGCACCATGGGAGGGCCGATGGCCTTGAATGTAATGAAGGCCGGCCACGATCTCATTGTTCATAACCGCACGGGGAACAGAGAAGAACTTTTGGCCGCTCAAGGGGCCAAACGTGCCCCGTCGCCGCGAGAGGCCGCGAAAGAGGCGGAGGTGATTGTAACCTGTCTCAGCGATACCCCGGACGTGGAAGAAGTCATTTTGAGAGACGACGGCATCATTCATGGGGCAAAACCGGACGCCGTGGTGGTGGATATGTCCAGCATCAGCCCCGATGCCACTCGGAGAATGGCCCAGGCGTTGGGAGCAAAGGGGATCAGGATGGTCGATGCCCCTGTATCCGGGGGCTCTGAGGGCGCCAAGCAGGGTACACTTGCCATCATGGTGGGCGGTGACCCCGAAGACGTGGAAAGGGTCTTGCCGGTGCTGAAGTCCATGGGCACCAAGATCACCCATGTGGGACCCATCGGGGCAGGCCAACTCACCAAAGCAATCAATCAAATCGTTATCGCCGGGACGTATCTCAGCGTTGCCGAAGGAGTGGCCCTGGGGCTCAAAGCAGGCTTGGACATGGAAAAGGTGGTCGAGGCCATCAGCACAGGTGCAGCCGCTTCGTGGGTGTTGACGAACCGTTCACGGAACATGATCGACAACAGCTACCCCCTGGGTTTTCGGGTCAGGCTTCACCAGAAGGACCTGGGAATCGCTCTGGAGGCGGCGAAAAGGCTCGGCGTGACTCTACCGGTGGCCGCCATGATGGACCAGATCGAGACCGGTCTTGTCACCAGAGGTTACGGTGACGAGGACGTCTCGGCCGTGGCCCGCAGCATAAGGGAACAGTCCGGTATCGACTGATACGAACTTCCATGGCGGCGAGCGCCACAACGAATTATGAAAACGACAGTAGCGCCGTCCCGCGCTGAACGCGGGATTGCTGGTGGTCTTCGAGGCGTTCTCATAGGAAGTGTCCGGAAATGGTGTCCGATTGTGAAAAGCGCCTCTTGGAAATCAGTAGGTGCCGGCCTCCGTGCCGGCACATTTTTTATAGCCGGACAAACTATACCGGTTGCCAAAAGCAATGTCCGTTTGGCCGGAAGATAATCAATCTGTTCTCCAGATCGTATCTACGGGGCCTACTTTTCAAGTGCGTTATAACGCCCGTCGTTCCCGCGAAGGCGGGAACCCGGGAAATCCCGCGAGACGCAGGACTGGATTCCTGCCTTCGCAGGAATGACGGAATGGAGTGCTTGCCAATCGGACAAGAAATATGTCAACCGCTCTATACCCGTTCTTCAAAGTAATCACTGATTGGCCGAGGTGCGCCTCTGGTGGCTTCATTTTGACCCGCCCTACATTTGTAGTCCCAAGCTTGGTCTCATCTCCCGTGGGGCGGCCTATTGGCCGCCGTTGACCTGACCAGCACTCAGATTTCATTTCGCGACGACACTTGAGAATCACTATGGATCACTTATTAAAAAGTGCTTTGGTACAATTAATCTTTGCAGACGAACAGGTAAAAAATGTCAATGCGGGGGAGCAATTCCGACGCCATCTCTCCCACTGCCAAGAAAGAGATTGCCCTACGTGCGGCAGGATCGGTTTGCGCCCCGCAATGACACACTGAAATCAGTTTCTGGAGCCAAAAAGCTGCAAGGGACTACGGGAATGAGCCTTATCTTACTTGTGGCTTCGCCCCCGGGTGCCCGACATCTTGAGTCTACTGGGCCTCCTTTTCTGCAAAACCTAATAACCCCTGGATACACGAATTATCCGACCTTGAGTTCCAATACATGAGAAACGGTATGGAAATAGGATAAGACGTTTCCTTTGAAACTCCGCCGGCCAACTGATAGGGCGCGGAATTTGCGTCTTTCTTTATTTTTATTAGCTTGACGCCTCTCTCATCCAATTTCTCGAAAAAAACCGTCGTGGTGGGGATGTAGCCAATCCCGTAAGATCTGCTGCAGACGGTGACAGTGGTGTTGTAAGAACTCATCACCATGCTGTCTTTCGCGTAAGGAGCCCCATGGAGCACCTTCTCTTGAAACAACACACCTGCTCCCGTTTCCGGAACCGCTCGAACAGTAACTCTGACAGGTTCATTCGGGCCGCCGACTTCAGCCCAATTGACGACGTCGCCTCTGAATATTTTTGCCAACTGTTCCATAGTCAGCTCGGTTACGGGGTTCTTGATATTCGTGATGACCGCAAGGCCTATGTGGCCGATAAACCTCGATTGCAGGGTCACAGCCATCGATTCGGTCTTCTTGGTTTCTTCCGCAGTTATCTTCCTGGTGACCATAGCTATGTCCAATTCCCCGTCTGTAAGCCTCTGGAAGCCGAGCCCCGTGGTGCCACCGGTGACGACAAATGAACAGCTAGGCGCTTCCTTCACGTACGCATCCGCATAAGTTTGAACCACGTCTGATAACAAACCGGCCCCACCAATTCGGATCACTTTCTTTTCCTGCGCCAGGGCTTCCGGAATAAAAGTCACGCAACAAATCCAAAAGACGGTAAGAATTGTCGTGACCACCACTCTTGTTTTGTTCATGGCCTGTCCTCCTTGGGCTTTGTGGGGTGCCCACATCAGCCTCCGAGATCAATCCCGGTTTTACGCTCGACCGCTATCACCATGCCGCGGTCACGTTCGACGGTTGAGCCGTCTATTTGCAGGACGGACGGGCAACCCGACTCGAATAAAAGTTGAAAAAAGCTCTTGCCGCATCCGTGGCTTTCTTCCAGTCTATATATAGGTACAGCGGCTGAACAAACGGATAGGTCCCACAGTTCACCGTTTCTTTGGACGGCAAGATCGCTACCGACCGTTCATCCTTTTTAATTGCCAGCAATTTTACCGGTGGTTCAAAGCCTGTTTCTTCAAATCGCAAAAGTGTCACGGCATTCGATAGCTCCGATAATGGTTTCTTCTCAGCCGACATTTGGGCCGCAGGGGTCTTAAGAAAGGTGTGGGCAAAGTATTCCATCATATCTACCGACTGCTTGCCCATTACAACCGGCAAAATAGGTTCATCCCGACCGCCGACCTCATTCCACATCTTACATTTACCCGTGAAAACTCTTCTTACCTGGTCTACGGTGAGTTCATTGATAGGATTTGCAGGATTAACCCCGACGGCGATTCCGACTCGCTCGACAATCGTCTCCTTGATTTCCATACCCCTGTGGTCAGCCTCTCTGATTTCTTCTCTTCGCATCTTTCGAGATGTCATAGCCACTTCACATTGCCTATCCAACAGAGACCGGATGGCCTCATGGTTACCATCGTCGCGGGCTCGTTTTCCTAGGCTGGCCTCTGACGAGTCAACACGGTGCCGGTCCATCAGTCGAACGATGGGTTCATATGTCCCATCTCTCGTCGCTTCCCCCTGGTTGGCATGGACTCCAATCCATGTTAGGCCATTGAAGGCCAGTACCAGTGCAATCAGGCCAGCTTTCATGGATGGTCGATTCCTCAATTCTCCCTCATCCTTCGATGGCTCCCGTAGCGATTTCCCACAGCAGTCGCGAAAACCGAGGAGGAGTCGGTGAGGCCAGGCGTCTTGCCCAGCCTTAGTGGGCATGCGAGCCGTCTGTCCCACCACTGTGAGGTCAGGCTTCTTCCGAACATGGCAATCAGACGGAATTTTTGGCCATTGCTATGATCTCTGGTTGACATGGCTCTTCACCCCGACAGGTGCTTTGGCGAATCGTCGTAAATTTTCTGTTCTTGTGACTCAAAGGTGCCGGACATCGGACAGGTTTGGGGGCAAGACCCCCATTTTTCAGCCTCACGCTGATTTGACGGAAGAAGCATTTTGCGTGCCACAATTCTTTTGTGATCTTTGTCAGTTTATTTGCGTGTGAATTGGAGGTGTTACAGCTACCGCTATTGGATCTGAGAGAAACCGCGAATTCGACAGGGGGAGCGATATGCGTGAGTCTCACGCTATGGGATTAGTGACTAAATAATATCAGTAAATTATGGGATAATTCTGATAAGCGAGGGTCACGCAGTGAGACATTATTCGGTATAATATCCGTATGTTAGCGCGAATATATCACGAGTGAAAATCACGCAGGAGGGCAGGGCGTTGGAGCGCTTTTCGCTCACTCATCCCCAGAGATTTCATCTGGTGGGCTAAGGCATGACGCGAGATCTTTAGAAGGCGTGCAGCGCTCTGCTTGTTCCCGGCAGCGCGTCGCAAAGCCTCCATGATTAGCGAACGCTTGATACTGTCAGAAACCTCGTGAATTGAACGATCCTTCGGAAACCTCACAGTCACGGACCAGTCTTCCGAACTCGTGGCAAAATCCAGAGATGAAAGCCGTATTCGGCCGTCATGGGAAAGTATCAATGCCCTCTCCAGCAAGTTGCTCAGCTCTCGAACATTTCCGGGCCAGGAGTGGCCCATGAGCACATCCAAGACCCCTTGATCTATTTGAGAAGGAGAGACCGAAAGCCCCATTTCCGCGGCAAGTCTGGACTGAATCTGGCGGACGAGAACCGGGATGTCTTCCGTTCTCTCGCGCAATGGAGGAACGGTGATGGCAAACACATTGAGGCGGTAATACAGGTCTTCACGGAAACGGCCTTCAGCGACCTCTTGGTCCAGGGGTTTATTGGTAGCGGCAATGAGGCGCGCGTTGACTGAAATAGAGGCCTCACCTCCTACCCGTGTGAAGGAGCGTGTGTCCAGAAAGGTGAGTAGTTTCGCCTGCAAAACCGGGGAAAGGTCGCCCACTTCGTTCAGGAGTAGAGTTCCTCCTTGCGCCAGTTCCAGGAGCCCCCGCTTTCTGCCGCGAGCGCCGGTAAACGCGCCGGGCTCATGCCCGAACAACTCGGACTCCGACAAATCAGTAGAAACGGCCGCACAGTTTACAGTGAAAAAAGGGCCATCGGAGCGCCTTGAGTGGTCGTGAATGTAACGAGCCAGGTAATCCTTCCCGCTTCCGCTTTCACCCAGTAGCAGGACAATGGTATCTGTTGCGGCGGCATTTCTTGCTTTGGCCAATGCCCGCCGTATGGCCTCCGATGAAAAATCCGGTTCCAAAGATCCCGAAGCCCCCAGGGTAGCATCTCCCAAGTAGGACCGCCGAACCGACTTCCGCAGCAGGCTGATCTCTTCATCCTTAAGTCGCTCGCGCAGCGCGTTGGATACCGAGAGCAAAAGCTCATCGGGCTCGAAGGGTTTGGTAAGATAGTCGCTTGCACCCAGCCGCATGGCCTTCACCGCGGCGCGGAGCGAACTGTGGCCGGTTATGATTATATAACGAGCGCTGGGATGTTCTTCGCGAAGCTCAGTCATCAAGGTGATGCCGTCCACGTCCGGGAGTCTCAAGTCGACGAGGACAACGTCCGGGAAAATACCGGATACCGCGCGGCGGGCTTCCACGCCGCTGTGTGCGCCCACGGCCTGAAAGCCCTCGACTCTCAAGAAGGACTCCAGCTGCTTCACTAGAGCCACATTGTCATCGACGATAAGAACCGATCCGGTCATTTCAGCTTGTTCCCCCACATCGAGAAAAACCTCCGACAAAAGAGGCCGATTGGAGGGTTGAAAACGGGAAAGGTCCAGGCACAGCTTTGAACATCCTAATATTAAACAACCTTGTTAAGAGCATACTCGATTATGCCTGTAGCACCGGCCTTGAGCAATTTCGGTATGAGTGAGCGAACAACCTCCTCAGAAACCACCGACTCAACGGCGAACCAGTCCGACTTGTACAATCCCGCTACGGTGGGGGCGTTCAAGGAGGGGAGCAAACCCACCACCTGATCGACTAACTCCTTCGGAACGTTCATTTTGAGTCCCACCATCTTGCGAGCCTCCAGGGCTGCCTGAAGCAAGAGGTGTATCTGGTCGATCTTCTCTCTCTTGAAAGGGTGCTCGTACGCTGCTCTGTTTGCTATGAACTGCGTGTTGGTCGTCAGCAAGGTATGGATGATTCGCAGGCCATTGGCCCTGAGGGTGCTACCGGTCTCGGTCACGTCCACAATAGCGTCCACCACTCCTTCATTGACCTTAGCCTCGGTGCTGCCCCATGAGAATTCCACTTCCACGGGAATCCCGCGCTCCGCGAAGAATCTCTTGGTGTACGCGACCAGTTCCGTGGCAATACGCTTGCCTGCAAGATCCTCCGGCACCTTATAGTCCGACTCCGCGTCCACGGCCAACACCCAACGCGCAGGGGCCTGTGAGACCTTTGAATAGACCAGATCGTCAATAATCTTCACGTCCGAGCCGTTCTCCAGAATCCAGTCCTTCCCGGTAAGGCCCGCGTCGAATGTCCCGGCCTCAACATACCGTGAAATCTCTTGGGCCCTGAGGCGGGCCATTATGATCTCATCGTCGTCCACGCTGGGGAAGTAGCTGCGGGGTGAAATAGTGATGTTCCACCCGGCCCTGCGAAAAAGATCGACAGTAGCCTGTTCGAGGCTTCCTTTAGGGATTACAAGCTTGAGTGCGTCCTTAGTCATCTATGTCTTGAAAGTCTCCTTCGGGGGTTATGCGTCGGAAAAAGCAACTCCACCTTCGAGTGTGGCATGCGCCCTTTCCGCGCTGTTCTACCAGCAGCAGGATGGTGTCTTCATCGCAGTCCACCAGAACTTCCTTCACTACCTGTATGTCGCCCGAGGTGTCGCCTTTGCGCCACAGTTCTTTTCTGGAACGGCTCCAGTAACAGGCCCTCCCTTCTCGAAGGGTGGTCTCCAGGGCTTCCCGGTTCATATAGGCCATCATGAGGACCTTGCCGGTGCGAACGTCCTGGGCAATGGCCGGCACAAGCCCACCGCTCTTCTCAAAATCCACTTCCGGTTTCACGACCGGCTCCGAGGACCCCATCACGACTCCTCCTGTGGCTCGGTCATAAATTCCTGTTCTCTGGCACGGAGAATGCCCATGACTATGTTTGCGGCAACCTGAGCAACCTGGGGGTCAACGGTCCGATCGATCACTCCGCTCAACAGGTTATTAAGCATCCTGACAGCATCGCCGGCATCATTAACCAGCAGGCCCTCTTGGACATGGCCGGTTTCCCGAGACATGCCGGAGCCCGCTCGTGGCTGCGGATTACTTTGGGCTTGGCCGCGCACACCCCTGCTCTCCAAAATTTCAGCAAAGCACTCTATAGCCTCGGGGGTGTAATCGTCCTTTTCCTCTTTGAGGATACGCAGTATCTCCTCCGTGGGATAGGACTCGAGACGCTCTCTGTCCACGCTGTGTTCATTTTTTTTCTTCCACATTGCAACCTCCGGGTCCGCGTTCTTTTGCCTGGACCCTTACTAGAACAGTCCGCGAAACTACTCAAGCAACAGGCGTGAACCCGAACACTGCCCCACAAGCGGTTCCGTGCTTCGAAGACCGCGCCTCAATGCCTCTGCTTACCGGCGCTGGTTCCAACGCTAAGAATATCATGATTTCGGTCAAAAAGGGGAGTAGACAGTCTACCTTATGAGGAAATCGACTATTCGGATTGTCTGATCATCGCGTTCCCATTCCATGTCATCGACCCACTTCCAAACCTTGCTCCAAGAGCAACCCGAAAGCATCAGGAGCGCGATTGCAACCAGTAGCCATTTCTTCATAAAAATCCTCGATTTGGAGGCAGGAGACATTTCCCGGCGGATCATGCCGGAATTTATCATACATCACAATTAGAAAGGAGGCAAGTGAGAATTATATAAACTTGTTTCTAGATAATATCGACATTATCTGGATATAATGCGTAAATTTCTTGAATTATTTTTTTCGTTATGATAGGATCGGCCTATGAATCAGCCCTGGGCGCGGTCCGTAGCAACAACACAACTTTCGGGCCGGGAAAGACTCACGGCTCGCCTGTCCGACAAAGGCCGGTGAATATGCCGATACCGGAGGACCAAATGAAGAGAATTGTGACCCTGGCCATGGCGCTGGCGCTCACCGCCGCAATGGGCAGTTGGTGCCTGGCTTATGAGACCGATTTCGACGACCTGCGCAGATTTGACCGCAACCTGCCGGGATGGAAGCTGGGCCGGGGTATAGTGAATATCCTCGGCGCGCCGAATGAATTATTCTCGAACATAACCAACGGCGCCATTGATGGAATGTACTGGGGTGCGTACGACGAGGGATTCCAGGGAGCGGTGGGCGGTTCGCTCAACGGGATGATAGCGGGAACCTTTCCGGGGCTCTCCAAGATGGTTAGGCGAATGACTACCGGCGCGCTCGAGGTGCTGACTTTCTGGAAGCCGGAGTACGGCCCGACGGTTGATCCGACCTACGGCACCAGATGCCGAGCGTTCCCCACATCAGATTATTTCGATCCCGATCCGTATTGGTACTGGGGGCCGCCTAGATAAGGCCGGGAATTTGACCTCGTAAGCGCAGAAGATCGCTGAGGTCTTCGGAATCCGGGATTCGGTTGCCGAGAACCTGGAATCGGCGTGAGACGGCCGGCCTTTGTTATTTGTTAAAGGCTTTCCAAGTACTGTTGAGCGCTGAAAGCGGCCAAAGCGCCATCGCCCACTGCTGTGGAAATCTGGCGCAGGTTCTTGGATCTTACATCTCCTGCTGCGAAGACTCCGGGACGCGAAGACACCATATTCCTGTCGGTGACGATGAACCCCCTATCGTCGGTCTCCACCACATCTTGAAAGCCCTGAGTGTTGGGGTGTAGTCCCACGTAGAAAAAGACACCTCCCACAGGGAGGACCTTTTCCGCCCCGTCAATCACGGAGCAAATCTTCAGACCCTTAACCTCCGCGTCGCCCAATACCGCAACGGGAACAGAGTTCCACTGGACTGTTATGTTAGGATTGGCAAAGGCTTTTTCCTGGATCTCTTTCACCGCGCGTAATTGATCTCGCCTATGGATTATATGAACCCGCGAGGCAAACCTCGTCAAATAGACGGCCTCTTCCACAGCGGAATCTCCCCCGCCTACCACGGCAACCTCCAGGTCCGCGAAAAAAGGTCCATCGCATACTGCACAATAGCTGACCCCACGTCCTGCCAACTTCACTTCACCAGGGATACCCAACTTCACGGGGGATGCTCCCGTGGCAAGAATCAGCGCACGACAATTATTTGACTCACCGGATTCACTTTCAATCACAAAACCCTGTTTGGTGGGTACGATAAGCCTGACATCTTGTTGAACAATTTCCAGCCCAAACTTCTTCGCGTGGGATTCCATCCTTCGGGCAAGTTCGACGCCCAAGACAGGCTCTTCGAAGCCGGGGTAATTGTCCACCACCTCGGTGGCGGTCATCTGGCCTCCGGGAATTCCTTTTTCCAGGAGAAGCGCAGGTATCCTCGCCCGGGATGCATAAATTCCCGCGGTAAGGCCCGCAGGCCCCCCTCCCAAAATGACAAGTTCGCGCTGCATTTTTTCAGACCTTGTCGAGCAATTCCTTGATGCGGCTCTTGGGAACCGCTCCCACGATCTGATCTACTACCTGGCCGTCCTTGAACAGCATCAGAGTGGGTATTCCCCTCACACCGTACTTTGCCGGAGTCTGTTTATTCTCGTCCACATTGAGTTTGGCAACTTTGATCTTTCCTTCATATTCGGCCGCCAACTCTTCCACCACGGGGCCAACGGTCCTGCAGGGTCCGCACCACGCGGCCCAGAAATCTACAAGCGCCGGCACGTCCGATTGAAGGATCTGCGACTCAAAATCGCCGTCACCGACATGCAAAAGGTTTTCATTTTCAGACATTTGGATACTCCTCTCTAATATTAAGGGTGGAGATTTTTGCAGCGCTGTTTCAAGAACGCCTTTAATCTATCACGGACTTCTTCGGGCATATCGTCCGAAATCCCCTTGGAGCAGACCTCAACGGCACTCTTGAGGGATTTGTATTCGAGCGCGCAAGGGGAGCAAGCAGCCAGATGCTCTTCAATAAGCTTGCACTCGCTTTCGCTCAGTTCTCCTTCCATATAGTCGGAAAACTGATCGCAAAATTCTCTGCACTTCTTCATTTCGATTTAGCAATTCTCCGGCTCGATGCCAGATCTTTTTCCATGTAATAGGCTGACAAAGTCTCTCGAACGGAATTCCTGGCCCTGTGAAGACGGGACTTCACCGCGGCCACAGAAGAATCCATTATTTTGGAAACTTCTTCAAGGGAAAAACCTTCCACGTCCCTCAAAACCATTACCGACCGATACAGAACGGGTAGTCCGTCTATTGCCTCTTCGATCTTCCTTCGACCCTCATCCGACAAGAGGATATCGAGCGGGGTGTTGCAGAACTCTGCTGAAGCAGGGAAAAACGGCAGGTCCGTTCGGGGCTTGATGTCATCGTCGTACTCGACGCTATCCGGACGACTCTTTCTCAGATACATCAGAGCCGCATTGGTGGCGATCCTGAAAAGCCAGGTCGAAAAGGATGATGCTCCGGCAAATCCCTTCAGTCCTTTGTAGGCACTTAAGAAAGTTTCCTGCAACAGGTCCTCGGCCACCTGGCCGTCACCGACCATCTTCCTTAAATGTCTGTAGATCCTACCTTGATATCTTTCAACAAGTTCCTCGAAGGCGTCATAATCCCCGGCGATCACTTTTGCTATTACTAAATTGTCCTGTTCCTTTTTGGCGCACATGGCATGAACACGTATCAACTTCTTGACTTAATTCCATCGTAATTCACCTTATAAACATAGTATTGGTCCCGTCTTTCTGTCAAGGCCCGACGCTTCCCGGGCGGCTTGAAACGGCTCTCATACCACTTGCCATTAAAGTCATATAACGATTGTCAAAATTTTTGTCGTTTTTCATCCGGCTCTGCAAGAGTACGGATTGCCACATAGGTGCCATTGCCTCCGGGTTCCGAAGGAACAGGAGGTGCCGGCTCATGAATAGGGGATCGTCTTAACTCCGCTGCTGGAACGGCGCGCGTAAAATCCACCTCTTGTCGCTTCGCGACCTGCGGGTGGGACCGTCCCGCGCAGAACGCGGGATTGCCGGTCATTCTAATAGACAGGCTGGAAGCCTGTCCCACCGAACATCCGGACCACCCACGAGGGACAATTGCCGTGCCCACCCTCATCTGGGAAATCCTTAGCCCCGCAAAAAAGGTTGCGCTGTTTAACTCCGCCATATATCATTAAGAAAAGCGAGGAACCCCCATGGAAGCCCTTATTGCCCAGACAGCGGAGAAGCTCGCCAAGGCAAAAAATGCAGTGGCGCTTACCGGAGCCGGAGTCAGCACAGAGTCAGGCATACCTGATTTCAGAAGTCCCGGAGGGCTCTGGACAAAAATCGATCCCGGAGAGTTTTCCATAGATCGTTTCCTGCAAAACCCTTCCCGCTTCTGGCGCCTTCACCTTGAGTTGAAAATGTCCGGGGACTTCGATATGGCCTCGGCAGAGCCCAATCCGGCCCACTATGCCCTGGCGCGAATGGAGCAGATGGGCTTTCTCAAGTGCCTCATCACTCAAAATGTGGATAACCTCCACCAAAGGGCCGGCTCGGTGGAAGTCGTGGAATTCCACGGCAACCTGCTGAGGGCGGCATGCATGAAATGCAGGGCCCTGGAGCCGATCGGCCGGGTGGAAGATCGACTGGCCCAGGGTGAGGAAGAAGCCCCTCGGTGCGTAAAATGCGGCGGATTGCTCAAGCCTGATGCGGTTTTTTTCGGGGAAGCAATCCCTTCAAGGGCCCTGATGGTATCTCAGGTCCAAACCCAAAAATGCGATCTGCTTCTCGTGGTAGGCACATCCCTCCAAGTGTTCCCCGCGGCTCAGATTCCCCTGACCGTGAAACTGAAAAACCCGCCTGCAACAGTCGTGGAGATTAACCGTGAACCTTCCGCCATGCACGAACAGGTCACTGATATCCTACTGCTTGGAAGCGCAGGCGAAATCCTCACAAAGGTTATGGACTGCCTGGACGGGAACCATTCAGCCAGCCCGGTTTCGTCCAAATGGGGCCAGATCTGAGCCCTCGGCATGCTTTCACCCAGTCGTAATCTAAAGAATAGCCTATATCCGTTCTCAAAAGTTATCATGGATTGACTCCCGGGTGCCACGGACCTGGTCTCGGCCAGGTCCGTGCCGGCGTTTTGGGAAAACAGTAAGGTTGTCCCCCGCATTGAACACCAAATTGAACAGCGAGCTGATGGTACGGCAAAGCTGGGAATCTTCCGAGTCATCGTGGCGATAGAACTGACAGGAAGCACGGACCTGGTAAGACCCAGGTCCGTGGCACCCAATACAGAAGGCATCGTTCGATGGAAAGGAGCTACGATACTTGTTCCCTAAAGCTCTTCCCGAATGAGATCGTCCCGCGTGGGCGGGACACCTACAAATTAACCGTGTTTCCTTTCGAGAACTACTCTAGTGGAATCATTGTACTAAGGACACGTGCCGTAGTTTGCGGGGGTAGGGCGGGCGTAATGTGGCCGAAAGAGATTAACGCAGAAAGCTGTGGCTAGAACAAAAGAGAGGTTTCGAGGAAAAAGCCCATCCTATTCATATCAAGGGTGTCTCGGTCACGCTTGAACTTGATGTGCGAGAATCTATAACCACCATTAACACACCAGGTCCACAGGCGATTGATAGGAATATCCACCGCGGCCGCAGCTTCCCAGTCCCAGGTTTCCAGACTCTGATAATTCCACCAGTTGACCCGGGCTGAGATGTTCGGCCGTAAAGAGATGCCGTCCATGATCGGGTAGAAAGTCCCGTGTATTCCTAAAGACGGTACGACCCGGGTACTGTCGTCCGAATAGTTGTAAGTGATGCCCCCTACTGTCACATTCCGCACTTTCGTTTCCACTTTGAGTATGTCCAGATCCCCATTGGCTCCGAATAGAAGTTGAGGGGTCATATAGAAATCAAGATCATAGCCCATTCGAAAATCAGTGACTTTGAGGCTCGAATCGCCTCGCGATTCATCGTAAATACTAGATGGCTCAAGCCTGAATCTGAACACATGTATGTTGTCCAGTCTGAAATTGGTAAAAAAGTCCCAGACCAGTTTGTCTTTTTTGATCCCAAGGTTTTCGGTTAGGCCAAGCTTGGTGCGGTCGGGCTCAATAAGATCCCCTTCGAGTTGAGAGAACCACATTCTGGAACCTGAAACAATTCTTACGTACGAGGGGACCTCCCAGGCATGGACATTGCCGAGGAGAAGAAAGCACAGAATAGTAAGCCATGATATTACGAGAAGTTTTTTCATTGTTTCGGCCTGCCGCAGGGTCAAGCTATAAATTACTTTAACAAATGCACGCAAGTCATATAATCTTTTTGTTAATTTGTCAATTAAAAGCGAAAAGGCAAGGTCGAGTCCGCGGCTTCATTCCGAAGGCCGAATGCAATGTCGGAAAATAAGAAGTGGTGGCGGCAAAAGCAATCGGCGGGCGCGGCCCGCCCTACGGGAGGCGTGTTTCCAATGGTAGGACGGGCCGTGCCCGCCGTGATTTTGGCAGGCAAACTGACCGGTAGGGCCGGCATTCCTCTGGTCAATGGCGGCGACCGGCAAGATGCCGGTCCTGCTGCTTGTCAGGCCAACCGGGTGGGATGCGATGGGAGCCGGTTACCGCGAACGATATGGTTCCCGCTGGTCACCGCATCCTACGCGCTGGGTTTCGCGGCAGGTGAAGAGAGGACCCCTTTGAGAACGGAATGTCCCATCTATTGGCATCGCAGACATGTGAATCGTGAGACGGAATTATGCCCCCGACAAGTAGTAAGCAAAATATGCAGAAAACCATGAAAGGTAAAGACACGCCAAGAGTAGGCAGTTTTATCGAAAGGGAGATGTGGCGAATTCAGAGGGGTCATAATTCAGATGGAGACTACTGAATATACCAACGGGTTTCTTTGATAGCCGTCTACTCTGTGTGCCATAGTCCGTCAAAAAAGGTTGTTTATACCCTTGACGGTATATATCTTAAAGGGTATATTGTTAACATGAAATGGGACATCGAGTACACGGATGAGTTTGGCGAGTGGTGGGACAGTCTTACCGAAGGAGAGCAAGAATCAGTAAGAGCTAGCGTTAAACTTCTAGGCGATTATGGTCCAAGCCTTCCTTTCCCCCACTCCAGTGGTGTCAAAGGGTCAGGGCACAAGCATATGCGTGAATCACGGATTCAGCACGCTGGCCGCCCCTTTCGTGTGCTCCATGCCTTCGATCCTCGCCGGTGCGCGATTTTACTGATCGGTGGAGACAAAACTGGAAATGATCGCTGGTATGAGGAGTATGTGCCCATTGCAGATCGGCTTTATGATGAACACTTGGAGACACTAAAGAAGGAGGACTCAAAAAATGGCTCGTAAATTTGCTGAACTAGAAGCCAAAATGTCCGCCAAAGCAATCGACCGTTCTGATGCGCGCTATCGAAAAATGGTTGCTGAAATGGCACTGCACGAATTGAGACGTGCGCGAGGAATGTCTCAAGCGAGGCTTGCTGAGGCGTTGCACATCAAACAACCCAACGTAGCCAAGCTGGAAAAACGCACCGACATCTATATCTCAACGCTACGAGCGACGATTGAGGCAATGGGAGGGACTCTCGACATCGTGGCTTGTTTTCCTGATGGTAAAGTGAAGATCACGAATTTCTCGTCTATCGACGAAGGTGAGACGGCTACAGCCGAAAACTGAGTTGTGTCTATGGGTAGATCGAAAAATCAATGGGTCTTGTCACCAAGATAAGTCTCATCGACATGAGTAACTCTTAGCACTGCTGCCAATGGCTGGGACATTCGGTTTGAGAATCACGCCACAAACTGGACAGACACCACGCTTGAGGCGCCTGGCTCTTCCATGGTGACGCCGTACAGAGAATCGGCTTCTTCCATGCTTCGTTTGTTGTGAGTGATGACCAGGAACTGGGTCTGTCCCGAGAGCTTGCGGAGCATTTCGTTAAAGCGCACCAGGTTAGCGTCGTCCAGCGGTGCATCCACCTCGTCCAGGATGCAGAAAGGTGAGGGCCGAGTCAGAAAAATCGAGAAAATCAAGCCTACTGCCGTAAGGGCCTTTTCTCCGCCTGACAGGAGATCCATATTCTGAATCCGCTTTCCAGGCGGACGAGTTATGATGTCTACCCCTGTTTCGAGAAGATCCTGCTCATCGGTAAGTTCCAGTCGCGCCTCTCCGCCTCTGAATAGGTACGGGAAAATTTCCTGGAACTTCTCATTTATGCTGTCAAACGCAGCCCGGAAGCGTTCCCGTGTGGTCTTGTTAATAGCGTTGATGGTCGCGTACAGGGACTCCACGGCTTTTTTGAGGTCTTCTTCCTGCTCGATCAGAAAGGCGAGCCTTTCTTCGGTCTGGCGGCTTTCGGCTATAGCGGCCAGGTTCACTTCTCCCATGGTCTCCAGCTTAGCTTTTATGTCATTCACTTCCGCATCGTCGGGCGGTGCGTCCGGCGGTTCAACGGTTCGGGGGTCCAGGTGGTAACGCTCCAGGATTTTTTCCACCAGTCCTTCAAGCATCTGGCTCAGGCGAACCGATTCCATTTCCAGGGTGTGTGCGGTTTCCCGCAATTCCCGCACGACCTTGCCAATTCGAGCTGTTTCGTCTTCCAGGGACTTGACCGCAGCTGCTAATTCTGATGATAGGTTTTTCAGGTTTTCGATCTGCCCGGCCTGGGCCTCATGCTGTTGCATGAGTTCTTTTTCCCTGATTTCCCCGGCGGCCAACTCTTGCCGGAATCGTTTTTCATCCGCATCGCTCCGCGCCATTTCGTCTATTAACGCGCCAATTTGCTTTTCATGCTGCCGGATGATTTCCGCGAGAGATTGAAGCTCCTTGTCCAGGGATCGGGCCCGCTCTTCCAGTTGGGCTACGCTGATCTTGATTCCTTCGGTTTTCTCGGACCGGGCACGAGCTTCTTCATTCAGTGCGTCTATCCTAAGGATTGTGCTTTCTCTTTCCGTTTCCAGTTCCTGTCGCTTAAGCTCCAGCGACCCTATGGCGGACTCAGCCTTGGAAACATCTTCGGCAATGGTCGCGGCCTCGCCGTGGAGGCGCTCTTTTTCGAGGTTCATGACCTCAAGCCTGCGCTCCGCTGCCGCTATTTGCGATTCCAGACGCTCCTGATCCTTCCGGAGCCTAACTTCCTTCATGCCTAGTTCGTTGAACAGCCGTTCGGTCTTATCCAATTCAGCCGAAATACTCTCTCGCCGGGTTTCCTCTTCCTGGAGGGCGGATTGAAGAGCGACCACAGCTTCTTGCCCTGAAGCGACCGCTTTGCTCAATTCCGCGATTTCTTCTCTTCTACCGAAAACCTCGCTAATCTTATTCTCGTGGGAACCCCCGGTGATTTCTCCATGGCGGCTGAGCACCTCGCCGTGCCGCGTGACCAGGTCCACGTTGATGCCGTTTTTTTCCCAGATCTCCACAGCCCGTTGCATGTCCTCAACCACGAAGCAGTTTCCCAGAAGGAAATCAGCGAGGCTTTCACATTCCCCTCGAAGGCGGACCTGCTCTTTGAGTGAGGTCAGATCTTGCGGTACGTTGCCGTTGCCAGGGGGTGTTTCAGACCGGGGACACACCGGGATGAATGTGGACCTGCCGGCGCCCGCGTCTTTGAGCCGTTGCGCCGCTTCCATTCCATCGCGAGTGGAAGAAACCACCAGATGGCCAAGGCGATCGCCCAAGGCCGCTGTCAACGCCTTCTGAAACTCCGGTGGAACTTCGATAAGTTCCGCCACCGGGCCAAGCATGGAGTTCTCATCCGCGGCCCGGCTGTTCATGACGTATCGGACGCCATCGTCATAGCAGTCGTAACTATTCTGCATTTCTTCCAGGGACTGCCGGCGGGCTCGGGCGGCTGCCAACTCTTTTTCACGCCTTGTCACTTCTTCTCGGAGAGAAGAGATTCTTTCGCGGGATTGCCGGCCGGCACTGGAAAGCTCCTCTTTTATCTCTGTCCTCTGCTTGCGCTGCTCGGATACATCAACTAAAGCGGTTACAAGTTTTGATTTTTCCTCGCAATCAGCCTTTAGCGCGGACCCTATGGCTTCAGCATCGGCGACGATCCTGCGTGACTGAGCGTCGATTTCGATCCTGCGCTTGGTAAGGCTTTCTTTTCGATTTCTTTCCTGCGCGGCTTCTTGCAGACTGCCGAAGATATCTTCCTTTAATCGGTCCAGATTTGCTCGTTGGTCCGTTAGCGTCTGCTGCGAACTTGCGCCGTCAGCTAAAGCGGATTTTAGCTCTTCGGCCGCCACTCGGAGGTCCTCGTTGAGTGTTGCCTTGGCTTTTTCCAGATCTTGCCCGCGGAGTTCCGATGCTTCTTTATTTTCTTCCGCAGAGTTCCTTTCCCGCTCGCAATGGCCTCGGCGGTCCAGAAGCTGGGCAATCCGGGATTGATGTGTCTCGATGCGGGCTCTGACAGAGGTTAGCTCAATGTCGGTCCTGTGTTGTGCTTCGAGCAGGTCTTTAAGGCTCTTTTCCGTCTCCAGGGCAGCAAGCCGCGATTGCTCAAGCTTGGCTCCCATCGCGGAGAGTTGCGACTCATTTTCAAGCAACCGAGATCTGTTCTTCTCCAGGTCAGTGCCGACAACGGCCCCGTGAGTCTGAAGCTCATGGCATCGGTAGGCGTGAAGCCCTATGTCCAGCTCCTTGAGACGGTCGCTGAGCTTCCGATAGCGTTCTGCGCGGGATGCTTGCCGCTTGAGGGCCGAACTCTGGCGTTTCACTTCACCGACGACATCGCTGATTCGCTGCAAGTTCTGGCGGGTCAATTCAAGTTTCTTGAGGGCCGCTTCCTTGCGAGACTTGTACCGGCTGATCCCCGCGGCCTCCTCTATAAGAACTCGGCGATCCTCGGGCTTAGACGCGACCACCATGTCAACTCGGCCCTGCTCGATGATGGCGTAGGAATTCCGGCCCACACCGGTATCCAGGAAAAAGTCGGTCACATCGGAGAGGCGGCAGGCTATATTATTGATTTCATACTGTGATTCGCCATCCCGGAACAGGCGGCGAGCAATCATTATCTCGTCGTAGTCCGACATGGACGGAGGGCACATTCCGTCATCATTGGACAGGATAAGCCGCACTTCTGCCATGCCTACGGGCTTGCGGGTTTCGGAGCCGTTGAAGATGACGTCTTCCATCTTCTTGCCACGCAACGTGCGGGCCCTTTGCTCCCCCATCGCCCAGCGTATGGCTTCCAGGATGTTGCTCTTGCCGCACCCATTCGGGCCGACGACCGAGGTTATTCCCGGTTGGAATTCCAGTACGGTCCTGTCCGGAAAACTTTTGAACCCTTTGATTTCCAGTTTCGTGATCTTCATTTCGTCCACATCAACCGATTCAATCGGGCGGATACTATATTCGGTCCTGATCGATGTAAAGCAAAAACCAATTATTATGGCTAACCATTCAGTCTTCCGGCGTTAAAATCCCCCCTCGCCCCCCTTTAGAAAAGGGGGTAAGGGGGTGATGCGAGTTCCCCCCCTTAATAAAGGGGGGTTAGGGGGGATTTTGAGGAAACGGGTGAAGGATGGTTTCCAGTCGGGCACCTCTTTTCCTCGCGTAACTGAACGGATACTGTTATGAACTCCTCCAGGCATGATAGGATGTTATCATGGAAACAGACGAACGGTACGATCACATCCTTATACGAGACGCCACAATTCTGGTGCGCTTCCCGAAAGGTGGCGAAGGTCCCGCCGCCGCGTCCGAATTCTTCGATGTCAGGACCGGTGTTCAGATCAGGGCAATTCATCCGTCCCTCCAAAAAGTGGAACTGGATCGTGGATTCTTGTTGTCCGACGAGGCTGCCGGCGCGATTTTGAGGTCAGGCGCGCCGATTTTGAGCGATCCGTCCGCGGACCTTTCCAAGGTTGTGACTATTCTCGAAGTGAAACAGAGGAAACTCGATTCCATAGTCGCGGATTCGATCCTCGATCAGCTACGTGTAATAACGGCGCTCTTACAGCACATTCTCGATGCCGCAAACACAGCCCAAAAGGAGGAACGCTTTTGGCTGGCGCAGCAGGTTTTGACTTTGGTGAGGAAGTTTTCGGGAAGAGAACTTTCTGAAATGGAAGAAATAGTTGACTGGTTTAAGACAAGGCATAAAAAATAACTCCCTGGACTTGGCCGGCCATCGAGGGATTCGATTCATGAAAAGAGCCATCTGTATCTGTGTTTTGTTTTTTGTGGTCTTCCTTGGATTGAGCACCATTGCCGCCGCTGCATCAGAGGGGGTGGACAAAGAGTTCAATACCGGGAAGGCCCACTTGAAATCCGGACGGTATGAACAGGCTATTGAAGTGTTTTCCTTGGTTTTGACCTCGCTGACTCCCGATGAACGAAACGCTCATGTGGTGCAACTTGCGCGCGCACAGGCCTATTTTGGCAAAGGTGATGCGTCTGCCGCGTGGAAAGATCTTAAGACTGTGCTGCGCTCAAATCAACTCGATGGCGAGACGCGAGCCACTGCTCTCCAGTTAAGCGGAATGTTGAGCCTCCGAGGCAAGGACCAGAAAAAGGCGCTCTCAGATTTTACAGAAGCCATCAAGACGCCTCACGACAATCACTCTCTCCTATCAGCATCATTTGCCAATCGCGGAATTGCCTATATCAATCTCGGGGACCCTGACAGGGCTGTCAGCGATTTGGACAAAGCCATCGAGCTGGAACCGACGTCGGGGTTCGCCTACGCGGGCAGAAGTTTGGCTCAGCTACGCCGTGACAACATTGAAAAGGCGCGTAAGGACGCGGAAAAGGCACTTCGACTGAACCCTGACCCACAGACCCTGAGCATGGCGGAAAAGGTCCTGAGCGAACTGGCTGTGTCAGCGTCAGGGCCACTCAATGTCAGCGTGCCCATAGGAGAGAGCGGCCATTCGTTTGTGCAGGTTAGTTTCAGCAAGGGCGGGAAACCGCACAGGTTTTTGCTCGATACAGGCGCCACGTACACGGTCGTGGACCGTAAGCTACTTGCGGAGATCGGTCGAGAGACTGAAGTCAAAGCCGTGGGAAAAGGAAAAGTTCAAACAGCCGACGGAACAGCCCACACTGTAATTAGATATAGAATAAAAGATGCCTTTCTTTTTCACCTGCCTTTGGGAGAAATCGAAGTACACGTTTTTGAAAAGCAGATGCCCAAGATAATTAACCTTCTCGGCATCAAAAGCATAAGCCGTATAGCCGTATCAATAGACAACGCGCAAAAGAAGGTCGAGTTCAGACGAAAAGATACTGACAATTGAAGCCGGTTTCCATTCAGGGCGCGAACGGGCTTCCATAGCAATTTCCAGAAAATAATGTCCGATTCATAAGAGCGATTGGCGAATTTGGTAGCCAACGGTCTCCGGAAACTACCTCATAACTTGAGAAGGTGGCCAAATCGTGCCACGATCATGGTTGATGGTTGTTTTGTTACCCTCACCCCAACCCTCTCCCAGAGGGAGAGGGACAGGGTGAGGGAGCATTCCTGCTACGATTCCACCTGTTCCATGACTTTTGAGACAGTTTTTCCGTGCGGGGGGACTGTGCGCAGATGAATCACCAGCGCCTTGGCGGGGTCCGGCGGGCGGCCCAGACCTGCGAAAACAGGTCCGGGCTTCTTCGTTTTCATATTCTTCGTTTTATTACGAGTACAAGTCGCTTCCGAAGGGATTTTTTTCTCTGATGGGATCCGAAAGGGAGGGCTAGTTTTTGAAGAGATCCAGAAGATCAGTCTTCACGCTCAGAGGACCCAGCGCAACAACCGTGAGTTGGCCTCCATTGATCATTTCTTCCGCCATTTCGGACAGATCTCGAACCGTGACTTTTTCAATGGCGCTGATGATTTCATCCACGCTGACGTACCGGCCGAAGTAGTACTCGCCTTTCGCCAGCCTGTTCATTCGAGACTCCGACGATTCCGTCGCAAGAATGATGTTCCCTTTCAGTTGGGCCTTTGCCGTGCGCACATCGTCTTCCGTCAGAGTGGCTGCCAACGACAAGGTTTCTTTGCCCATTGTGGTGATCAGCTCCTCCAATCGAGCCGGGTCACATCCTGCGTAGATCCCGAACATTCCCGTATCGGAAAGAGACGAAAGAAAAGAATAGACGCTGTACGCCAATCCTCTTTTTTCGCGGATCTCCTGGAACAGCCGTGAACTCATTCCTCCGCCCAAAATCGTATTTAATATGTAGCCTGCGTGCCGTTTTTCATCCACCGCACTGGGGCCGTCCACTGCAACGCAGACATGAACCTGCTCAGAATCCCGCTCCTCTATGTGAGAGATCGACTGTCTCCGATCGCTCTGCGCAAAGACCTGAGGCTCACGGGCCGCTATCCTGTCCATCTGTTCCGCGAACAGGTCCACAAAGGCCTCGTGCTGAAGTTTGCCCGCGGCGCATATTACGATCTCGCCGGGAACATAGTTGTTGCGCTTGAATACGGATATGGTCTCCCGGTCGAAATTCATGATGTTGGGAATGGTCCCCAGTATGGGTTGGCCCAATGGATCGTCAAGCCAGAATCTGGTTCCCAGGATTTCATGGACCAGATCTTCCGGACTGTCCTCCAACTGAGCTATTTCCTGGCAAACAACCTGTTTTTCCCTTTCGATCTCGTCCTCAGGAAACGACGGGTTAAGGAATATGTCCGTGAGCAAGTCCACGGCCAACGGTAGGTTTTCACTCAGGACCCGGCAGTAGAAGGAAGTCATTTCCTTGCTGGTGAAGGCGTTCAAGACGCCTCCCACGGAATCTATCTCTTTTGCGATGACGTACGCGGACCTGCGCGCAGTCCCCTTGAAAAGCATGTGCTCGATAAAATGACAGATGCCGTTTACAGAAGGAGTCTCGAACCGGGACCCTGAACGAATCCAGATGCCCAGTGACGCGGAATAAAGGTGCGGGACCTCCTCCGTGACAATTCGTACACCATTCCCAAGGATAGTCTTGCCATAGTGGTTCGAATGTTTGGGCCGGCTCGAAGGGGGTGGAGTAACTTTGGATTGCTTCATTACTCGGGTGTCTGACCTATAGCGTCTTTTCGTGACAGTTTAATCTTTCCTTGGGGGTCAATGCCGATAACTTTTACCGGAACCGTGTCTCCCTCTTTGACGACGTCGGTAACCTTCCGCACGCGCTCCGGCGCAAGCTGAGAAATATGAACCAAACCATCCGTGCCCGGAAATATTTCTACGAAGGCGCCAAAGTCCGTAATTTTTCGGACTATGCCCATGTAGATCCTTCCCATTTCCGCCTCTTGGGTTAACCTCTGGACTGCCGCTTTGGCTTCTTCCGCACCCTCGGTGTCCGTCGCCGCAATCAGCACCTTACCGGTATCATCCACTTCGATCTTGGTGCCGGTCTCTTCCTGGATGGCTCGTATGACCTTTCCGCCCGGGCCGATGATGTCCCGGATTCTGTCAGGATTCACGTACAAGATCAAAATTCTGGGGGCCCGGGGGGACACTTCAGTTCGAGATTCCTTGAGCGTCTGGTTCATTATCTCGAGTATGTGACGGCGGCCGTCTCTGGCCTGATACAAGGCCTGGGTAAGGACCTCGCGGGTGATCCCTTGGATCTTTATGTCCATCTGCAAGGCGGTGACCCCGTTCCAGGTGCCGGTCACTTTGAAGTCCATATCGCCGTGATGGTCTTCGTCACCAATAATATCGGAGAGTATGACGATTCGATCGTCAGCCTTGAGCAATCCCATTGCTATGCCGGCCACAGGTTCGGCCAAGGGGACGCCGGCATCCATAAGCGAGAGCGATGAGCCACACACCGTAGCCATAGAGGACGAGCCATTGGATTCCAGAATCTCGGAGACCACGCGGATCGTGTACGGAAAGTCCTCGTCGTTGGGCAGAAGATAAGCTATGGCCCGGTTCGCCAGCGCACCGTGACCGACTTCTCTTCGGGACGGCCCCCGGAGGAACTTGACTTCGCCCACGCTAAAAGGCGGGAACTTGTAATGGAGCAGGAAGGACTTGTAGCTGGATCCTTCCAAAGCTTCTATCTTCTGTTCATCCGCGGACGTGCCCAGAGTAACGATAACCAGAGCCTGGGTCTCGCCCCGTGTAAAAAGGGCGCTTCCGTGGGTCCTCGGAAGAATCCCGACTTCACATGAAATGTCCCGAATGTCCGTAAACGCGCGTCCGCCGATACGCACTCCTTGCTCCAGGATCATCTTGCGTATGTATTCACCCTCGATCTTTTCCAGGTAACCCAGGATCTCGGAGCGACGCAGTTCACCTTCTTCTCCCAAGGACGCAAGTATTTTGTGATAGATATCCTCCAGGGCTGCCTGGCGTTCGAGTTTCTGAGCAATGCCTATCGCCTGCTGAATCTGATCACCCCATTCGCTCCTAACCTTTTCAATGAGTTCCGCGTCCACGATAGGGGGCGAAGTCTCTCTCTTGGGTTTTCCGCTCGCAGCCCTAAGTTCCTCTTGGGCCTGGCATATTCTGAGGGTTTCTTCGTACCCTTTGAAAATCGCCTCCAGTATCGTCTCCTCGGGAAGCCGGTCCGATCCGCCTTCAACCATGACGATTCCCTGAGTTGAGCCGACCACAATGAGGCTCAGGTCCGAATAGCCTTCTTCCATCGGCGAAGGATTTATAATCAGGTTCCCGTCTACCCGGCCGACACGTACCGCGCCGATGGGGCCGTTAAAGGGGATGTCAGACAGGTGGAGCGCGGCTGACGCGCCATTTATGGCCAGCATGTCCGGATCGCTTTCGCCGTCGGAAGAAAGTACCGTGGCGATAATTTGGGTCTCCGCTTTGAATCCTTTTGGAAAAAGAGGACGAATCGGCCTGTCAATGAATCTTGCCGTCAAGATTTCCTTTTCTGTCGGCCGTCCTTCTCTCTTGAAGAAACCTCCCGGTATCTTCCCCGCCGCGTAGGTCATCTCCAGATAGTCAACTGTAAGGGGGAAAAAGTCGATTCCTTCTCGGCCCTTTTTCTCGGCTACAGCCGTCACCAGGACCATGGTTTCCCCGCTGCTGACCAAGACCGACCCGGAAGCCTGTTTGGCCAGCCTGCCGGTCTCAAATACAATGTCTTTCCCGGAAACAGTGGTCCTTGAAGTATGCAATAACATAGTTGTAGTAATCCTTATTTCCCCGATCCCAAAAGTGCGGGCGCGAGAATGTCAATTCCGAGCGGAGTCAGCGCTATTTCCTGATACCCAATTCGGCGATTAATGTTTTGTATCGGTCGACACTCTTTGATTTGAGGTAGTCCAACAATCTGCGACGTTGCCCAACAAGCTTCAAAAGACCACGGCGTGAATGGTGGTCCTTCTTATGAATCTTGAAGTGCTCGGTGAGATATCCTATCCTCTCGCTTAGCAGAGCGACCTGGACTTCGGGCGAACCCGTATCGCTCTCGTGAACCCGATACTTCTCTATGATTGACTTCTTTTTGTCCGTAAGCAGTGGCAAGTCTCCTCGTCCTCCTGAACGTGCATATGGGGCCTTCTTAAGCCTAATTGGATATTAATATCACACGCCTTTCATTAAGTAAATACTAGATGATTGTTCAGGGGCAGATTCCGCGCTCGTTCGCGATCCTTCGCTCCTGCCGGCTCTCTGATCGCCGAAGTGTTCGCTTGTGCAGCGCCTAATTGGGCGGCGATGGAGATCGCAATCAGCGACTTGCTGTCCAATTGTCAACGGTACAGGCTCAATTTGAGTGGTTAATTCTGCGTTCACCGGTCTCCATCGCCCGCCCTGAGGCTCCGAAATACAGTCTTCCCGTTTATTCCAGTCAATTCCATACCTAACAATCCCTTATCAATTCTACCAACCTAGATGCGCGACCCTCCAATTTGATGCAAAGTTCGCGAAATTTTTTTGAATCGCGCCGGAGCAACTGGATGTAGCCCTTCACTTACGCGGGGGTGTTGGCTCTCTGGCATTGCGAGGAGTGAAGTCCCGCGTTCCGCGGGAAAGCAATCTCAGCGCCGAAAGGCCGAGATTGCTTCCCCCCGCTTTTCAGCGGGGTCGCAATGACATGTTCAGCGCAAGTTGTTTCCCCCCAAGACTGAACAGTTACAACTGGATCTATGACGCCGGCCCCGCGGAACTGAAAAAGGGCAAGCGCCCCCCGATGACAAGTTCTGTATAATGAATATTCAACAAGAGAGGCTCGCCGGTTTCTCGGACGGACGGCATGGCTATTGATCATACTATATCAATATGTTATTCCTCGCGGTGATATGCCTTGAGCCCTCAAGCAGGTGTCTTTCGCTTTAGACTCTCTTGTGAAATCCGGGATTTGATTTATACAGGGAATTGGGCTATCATTGAAATAATCGGTTCGATTAGCATTGGGCCTCTTTCCATCCCGTCGCGAGTTTCAAAGCATCAAATTATGACCCCGTACCCGGGTGAAGGAATCAGCTCCAGGAGGAGAAAAAATGGGTTTCATTGAGCGATTGTCCGATATCGTGGGGTCGGAGAACATGACCGCTTCCCCGGTGGACTGCCTGGCCTATTCTCGGGACATGTCGATCCACGCGGGAGTCCCTCAAGTTATTGTTTTTGCATCTGATACAGAACAAGTGAGCAGAATTGTTTCCCTCGCGAATGCGGAGAAAATCCCTGTTGTAGCTCGCGGGACCGGCTCCTCAGTAACTGGCGCGGTCTTGGCGGTGAAGGGCGGGGTGGTGCTGGATTTCACTAGGATGAATAAGGTCAAGGAGATCAACAAGGCCGACGGATACGCGGTCGTCGAACCGGGAGTCATCTGCAACGCGCTGAATGCCAAACTCGCGCCAACCCACTTCTTCCCGCCGGATCCCGGCAGTGCGCCGATTGCCACCATCGGGGGGATGATTGCAACCAATGCCAGCGGGGTTCGAGCTGCCAAGTACGGGACGACTAAGGACTATGTTAAGCGCCTGACGGTGGTCCTTGCCGACGGACGCGTGGTACGCACGGGGGACCTGGCGCCGAAAAGCTCCGCGGGCTACGACTTGACGCACCTATTCTCAAGCTCCGAAGGGACCCTTGGGATAATCACCGAAGCGACTGTGAAGATTCTGCCCATGCCGGAGTACGAGGCTTTTGCCAAGGCATCCTTCCCGGACGTTGACAGTGCGGGGAGAGCCGTGGAGCGGATCTTCACGACGGGAATGGAACTGGCGACTTGCGAAATACTGGACAACATCTGCCTGGAGGTCGCCCGAGACGCTCTCAAGATGGACATTCCCAGGGAAGTGAATTGCCAACTCTTCATGGGGATTGACGGGCCGAAGAGCGCAGTGCAAGAGCAGATCAAAAAGATTGATGAGATCTGCAAATCGGTCGGCGGTATCGAGAACGTCTGGTCGGACAACCCTCTGGAGAAAGCCAAGCTATTTGCCGCGAGAGGCGGTCTGGTCCCGGCCATGAGTCGCCTCAAGCCCGGTTACCGACTCGTGCCGCTGGTGGAAGATTTTGGGGTGCCCATCAGCCGCATTCCGGAGACCATAGCCGAGATCCAGCAGATCGCCAAGAAGGTCGGCTTCCCGGTAGCAACGTTCGGTCATATCGGGGACGGCAATCTGCACGCGACCTTCATTATGAACCCCGCGGACGCGGAAGAATGGGAAAAGGTCAAGGGAATTGCACTTGAATTCATTGATATGACGCTCCGGTATGGGGGAACCGTTTCCGCGGAACATGGGGTAGGCATGGCCAAGTCCCCTTACATAGGAAAGCAGTTGGGCGAAGGGCTCAATCTTATGAAGACCATCAAGAAGGCCTTTGATCCCAACAACATTCTTAATCCCGGCAAGATGGGTTTCGACGACGCCATCGCGGACATCCTGGACGAAAACAGCTTCGAGAAATACCTGAAGGAACCTCAAAACATTCAACATTTCCCCGAAGGCGTGGACAACGAAATTATCGCATGTATTCAGTGCGGGTTCTGCCGGGCCGGGTGTCCGACCTTCGGCGAGACCACATTGGAGTCTCTGAACGCAAAGGGAAGGGTCACTCTTGCCTACAACATGTTGATCGGGAATATAGAGCCCTCCGAGGATCTTGCTAAACGCCTCTATCAATGCATGCTCTGCTTGAACTGCCGGGCGGTATGTCCTGCTCAAGTCAAGGTGTCCGATATAGTTCGCAGCGCTCGCCAGAGGCTCGTAGAGAAGGGTTTTCTTCCGGAAATTTTCAAGCCTGCACTCTCGTCAATGCTGGAAGCCGCAAATCCGCTGCTGGCCCCCCCTGAAAAGAGGGCTGACAGCTATCCTGCGAATTTCAAGAAAGCCGTGCCAGGAGAGACGGAGGTCCTGCTCCACCTGGGATGCGTTACAAGCTTCCAGGACGTCAAGATAATTCCAGCTTTCATGGAAATATTGAACAAGGCAGGGATAAACTACGGAGCAATGGGCGAAGAAGAGACCTGTTGCGGGTATCTTGCGTACCTGGTGGGCGACATGCCCACATTCACAAAGACCATGGAAATGTACGAAGAGCGCACCTCAAAGTACAAGCCCAAATCTTTGATCACGTCTTGTGCCGGGTGCCTGAAAACCTTCCGGGACCTCTATTCGCACTACGGAAGCGGGCAGGATTACGAGGTCCTTCACGCAGTGGAGTTCATGGAGAAGCTTATTAGCGAAGGCCGACTCAAGTTCAAACAGGATGTCCAGCCTCTCAAGGCCATCTATCACGACCCATGCGACATGGGGCGCCACATGGGAGTATACGAACCCCCCCGCAATGTGCTCAAGGCCATTCCCGGAATAGAATTGGTCGAATTCCCGCTTAATCGCGCTCAGGCCAAGTGCTGCGGCGGCGGAGGGGGCATGAAAGGCTTCGACAATGAACTGGCAGGGGAGATCGGGTACAAAAGGCTCCTAACCGCCATTGACCTCGGAGCTGATGTGCTGGTGTCCGCGTGTCCTTCGTGCAAGGGTTCGTTTAACCAGGCAGCGGCACGCGCCCGAAAGGAAAAGAAGGGCAAGATAAAAGTCATGGATATCACCGAGCTGGTTGCCGGCCGATTGGAATAAATTAGAAGAGAGTTAGGGCCGCAGGGGGCAAGGGAGAATTTTCGCCGCGTAGGTCAAGGCCTACCAATTTCGGTAACCATACTAGAGATGTTCACCCCCGCCCATTGCTGAACGGTTACCAATTTGCTCATATTTTGGTTGACTTTCCCGCCTAGAGCGTGCAATGCACAGGCGCAACAAGTTATTCGTGTGGTTGAACGCGCCGGTATCCCGTTGATATATTTCTGTAATTTTGGGAAGATCGAAGGATCGGAACATGGGGAGGCTCAAGGTCCTTTTTGTCGTAGACCGGATCGGATTTACGGAAATTATTTCCGTTCCCTCGCTGTCCGCCATTCTTAAGAGCGCGGGACATGAAGTCGAACTGATTGAATTTGGCGCGGGCGAGTCCGAAGCCTTGCGCCGGATCGAAGCTAATCCTCCTCATATTTTGGCCTATTCCATATGCTCGACCGAGGCTGAACGGTTTCTGCATATCAACGATCGAATCAAGACCCGGACTGATTGCTTTTCTGTCTTTGGCGGACCCCACCCAACTTTTTTCCCTGATTTCATTTATCAACAAGGTGTGGACGCAATTTGCCAGGGTGAGGGGGATTCGGCCCTTCCGCGCTTTCTGGATTGCTTGGGCTCCGAAGCAATGTTCGAGACGCCCAACTTCTCGATAAAGCTTCCGGACGGAAATGTTCGAGAAAACCCTGTGGGAGATTTGATCGAAAATCTGGATTCTCTGCCGTTTCCCGATCGAGACATTGTTTATTCCAAAAACAAATTCTTGGCGGGCTCCCCCATAAAGTCGTTTTTCGCTGGACGAGGCTGTCCTTTCAAGTGCACCTACTGCTTCAACCACGCCTACCACGAGCTTTATAGAGGCAAAGGACACGTTGTTAGGACCAAGAGTGTTTCATACTTGATGGAAGAATTAGCGTCCGTTGGAAGCCGATATCCCTTGAGCTTCGTCAAGTTTCAGGACGATGTTTTCGGGCTTAAACGAAGTTGGCTCGAAGAATTCTGCGTGACCTATCCGAAAAAGATCGGTCTTCCATTTCTGTGCTATGCCCGGCCCAACATGGTAACCAATGATTATGCGAGGCTCCTGAAAGAGGCCGGATGTTATTCCGTATGCATGGCCATTGAGTCCGGCAGCGAGGCCATCCGAAGGAATGTGCTGAATCGGCAGATGGGCGATGAAAGGATAATAGATGCGGCAGCGATCTTAAAAAGGCATGGGATGCGCCTGTATATTGTCAACATGATCGGCCTCCCGAATGAGACCGAGCAGGACATGATCCGTACCGTCAATTTGAATAGTGCGGTCGGATCGGATTTTTCAGACGCGTCGATCTTTCAGCCGTATCCTGGCACTCACATTGAGCATTATTGTAAGGAAATCGGCTTACTTGGCGAAGGTCAGGCAACATTTGAAAGCCAGTTCACGAGCTCGATACTAAATCTGCCGCCTGACTTCAAAGCAAAGGTAGAAACCTTGCACCGTCTGTTTTCTATTATGGTGGATTTCCCTTGGGTCCGGAGATTTTACCCTGCCTTAGCCAAAATGCCCTGGCTCAAGCCGCTGCTGAACTTCGTTTACAGATTCTATTATGGCGTCAACCTTCACCGGAGAATATACGCGGGGAAAATACCCTTTTCTCTGAGGCTAAGAGCCGCTCTACCTTTGTTGTTTTCAAGGAACCGCACTTGATTTGAGGAAAGAATTCGAGGACCAAGGTACCCTGACGTAACACGTACATTTAGTTGCCAGAAATACTGTCCGATTGTTCCCACGGGATAGTGTGCGATGGTACGTCACAGGTTTGAAGAGAGGCCTCAGCTTCCCGTACGGCGCGGACCCCCGCGTCCGCCCTTATCTTGGCGTCTCGTTGGGCCTAGGGCAGGCACGGGGGCCTGCCCCTACACGGACTAGCCGCATTCCCACAAAAAATTGGGCACTCGGTATAAGAAGTTTTTCGGCGCGGTAAGCAAGGAAGTTTTTGGTTCCTCAAGCTACGCTCGCATTTCTTCTCGCGGCCATTTTTCGCTACACCGTGAGGCCTATTTCTTCCTCTTTGAAGTGATCTCGTATTCGTTCCACATCTTTTTGATTGATGCCCGGAACCGCTCTGATTTCCTGATCCGACGCCGCGAGCATTTCCTTAACACTTTTGAACCGCTTCAGGAGTGCGGCTCTCTTTTTGGGGCCAATTCCGGGAATGTCGTCCAGAGCTGAACGAATTACGGCCTTTGTGCGACTCTTCGTGTGGAAGGTGTGAACGAATCTATGCGCCTCGTCTCTTACCCGCATCAACAGCATGAGGCCCGGGTCACCGTGAGGAAAAATCACAGGGTTCTTTCGGTTGGGCAGGTAAAAGCGTTCCGGCTGATCTTCTTCGCGAGCCTTGGCAATTGAGGCCACCGGTGGGAATTCGCGTCCCAATTGTTCTTGCAACGCTGCGCAGGCCGCATTGAGTTGGGATTTGCCGCCATCAATCAGGAACAAATCCGGCAAAGGCCCTTCGTCGCTGTGCCCCAGTCGCCTAGTTATTGTCTGATGGATCATGCCCGGGTCATCTTGATCTGAAAAGCCTCTGATTTTGTATTTACGATAAGCCGCCTTATCGGGTTGACCGTCGCGGAAAGCTACCTTGACACCTACCGGTTGAGTTCCCGCGATGTTGGAGATGTCATACCCCTCGATCAATCCGGGCGCCGCGGGTAGGCCGAGCTTGGCTGCGACCCTTTCCAGAGATTTCTGCGCGGAATCTCTCTGTTTCTCACGCAGCAAGGCATCGTGAGCGTTCTTGAGCGCCAACTGCATCAGGCGTGCGCCGTGACCGCGCGATGGGACCCTCAGAGTCACCTTGTTGCCGCGCAGTTCAGAAAGCCAGGCTTCTATCAACTCGGGCTGCTCGATGGGACGAGCGACCAGCACCTCTTTCGGAACAAAAGCGCCCGACCCGTAATATTGCTTGATGGACGAAGTCAGCACCTCCTCTTCATCGAGAGCGGGGTTGCGCAAAAGGAAGGAATCGCTTGAAAGCAGATTGCCCTTGCGAAAGGAAAGCACCTCAACCACGAAAATGTCGCCGTCCCCGGATAAAAGAGCAATCACGTCCTGGTCCTTCAAGTGAAAGAAGGAAACATTCTGTGCCTCCAGGGTCCTCTCCACCGAAGCCAGGCGATCCCGGATACGGGCCGCCTCTTCGAAACGCAGATCCGCCGCGGCTTCCTCCATTCCTCGTTTCAAGGATTTGATCAAGTCCTCGCTGCGTCCCTGTAGCAGCAAGGTGACCCCTTGCACCATGCGCGCATATTCCTCGGGATCTACTTTACCCGCGCAAGGGCAGAGGCATCGCTTCATCTGGCAGTTCAGGCACGGCCTCTTACAGGTAGCCAGTTGCCTCTCGGTGCACTGGCGCAACGGGAAGAGCCTGCGGATAAAATTCAACGTAATCCGAGCGTCCCGTGCCGACGAATAAGGGCCGAAATAGCGTTCCCCGTCAGGTTTCACGCGCTGAGTCCTGACCAGCGTCAGCCTCGGGAAGGGATGGGACACATTCAGTCTCAGAGAAAAAAACGACTTGTCGTCACGCAGGTTGACGTTGAATCGGGGCCGGTGTTGCTTGATTAGGTTATTTTCCAGGATCAGAGCTTCTTTTTCAGTCTGCGTAAGAATTGTCTGAATACTGTCAACCCGCGGCATCAGGAATTGGATTTTGGGCCTTTCGTCGCGTCCCTGGACAAAGTAACTCCGGACCCGATTTCTGAGATTCCCGGCCTTTCCCACATAAAGGACCTTGCCGTTGCGGTCGGCCATAAGGTAGACCCCTGGGCTGGTAGGGAGATTCTTCAGGAATTCTTCGGTAACAGGCATTTTTCTCAAAGGTTCGCGCCGGCCGCTGTTCCGGATAAGGCGGAAGAGCGGAGGCTCCATAGGAATGGGAAACGCGTTGACTGTTTGTTCTTTCGCGTTTTGTGCAATCCGACTATTATTGTGAACGGCCCGCCAATCAGCCTCGATACTCCTTGATCGGGAGCATGACGTTTGCTAGTATAAAATATTTACGTTCCGGCAACTTTGTCAACTACACGGAGCGCGGTGAGGAGGAGGCCCCATGAGAAAAAACGATCACCGTAAGACAGCGGAAAGGACATTTTTGCAAGACAGAGGCCGCATCACAAACAAAGATTTGGCCAAACAACTGGGCGTTCATCCCGCGACGGTGGCCCGGTGGAAGAAGCTTGATGAATGGGATATGAAGCTCGTTCAGTCCGTCACCGGCCCCGAAGAGTCCGAAACGGCAGATTCTGATTTCTACAAAATGGATTTGCGTCACATCAGTGAGTTGAATGAAAGGATAGACGCGTATCTGCGGAAGAAGGAAATGCTTCCTTCAGAGATCCTGGAACTCGCTCAGGCAAAGTTCCACTTGATGAATTGCATGGAAATAATAAACGACCAGATGAGTTATCCCCTTGTAGATGACTTTGACGAAGAAGATGAGAACTTCGATTGACTAAAGGAGCAGCCATGATCGAAATGAGATTTCACGGCCGAGGCGGGCAGGGAGCTGTGACTTCTGCTGAGCTTGTGGCCCAGGCAGCCATTGACACGGGTAGGTATGCCACCGCCTTTCCGAGTTTCGGACCGGAGAGGAGAGGGGCCCCAGTGGTTGCTTTCGCCAGGGTGGATGAACAGCCGGTTCGCCTGAGATCGAAAGTGTACAACCCGGACGTGGTCATCGTCCTAGATCCTTCACTTCTGGACATCGGCAATCCCGCAGAAGGCCTGCGCGAAAATGGTATCCTGATCATAAACTCGTCCCAGGATCCACAAGCCATCCGGAAGCAGCTCTCTTACAAAGGGCGATTAGCCTTAGTGGACGCCAGCCGTATCGCCCGAGAAGTAATCGGACTGCCAATCACCAACACGACCATGGTAGGCGCACTGGTCAAAGGGACCAACCTGATGGCCCTGGAAGCCCTGAAAGAACCGTTCAAGCGGCGATTCGGAAAAATTGCCCCAAGGAACATAGAAGCTATGGAAAGAGCGTACAACGAAACAACCGTCACAGAATGATGGAACTCGAAGCCCGGCTCAGGTTGCCGGACCATTGACCGGAAAGTGAACGGTGTTTCTTTCAACGGAGGACAATGTGACTAAACCGATGGATGAAATCAAGTGGCAAGAGATAGAGCCCGGCGGAGTGATCACCGAGCCCGGCAATGCCAGTTGCTACCATACCGGAGCATGGCGCTCCCAGAGACCTGTTTATAAGGAAGAGATCTGCATCCGATGTTGGCGATGCTTCATAATGTGTCCGGATTCGTCAATCTCTCCGGATTACGAGAACAACGTCATGGTATGGAACTATGATTATTGCAAGGGTTGCGGGATTTGCGCCCATGAATGCCCTGTGGATGCCATAGACATGGAGGAGGAGGGCTGACAATGGGTAAAAAAGTTGGCATAGAGGTCTCCATCGCGGCGGCTGAAGCTGTTGGTCTGTGCGACACGGATGTCGTCGCCGCGTACCCGATTACCCCTCAAACTCATGTGGTCGAGCACCTGTCCGAAATGGTAGCCAACGGGCACCTCGATGCGGAATTCGTGCCGGTGGAATCGGAACATTCGGCAATGAGCGTGTGTTGCGGCTCCGCGGCTGCCGGCGCTCGAACTTTCACGGCTACCGCGTCCCAGGGGCTGGCTCTTATGGCCGAAATAGTGTATATCGCCGCTTCCATGCGCCTGCCCATCGTTATGTTTTTATCTAATAGGGCGTTGAGCGGTCCTCTGTCCATCTGGAACGACCATTCCGACACCATGATGGTACGAGACTGCGGCTGGATACAAGTGTTCTGCGAAAACGGACAAGAGGTCTACGACTCGATATTTCACGCGTTCAGAGTGGCCGAAGACCCGGCTGTGTCGCTGCCTGTGATGGTCAATGTGGATGGCTTTATTCTGACTCATGTTATCGAGCCCATCGAATTCTGGGACAAGGACATGGTCAAGAAGTATCTGCCGCCGTTCAAACCTCTGAATCGGCTCCATCCGGACAAGGTTGTGACCATGGGCGCATTCGGTATGCCGGAGATTTACGTGGAGCAAAAGATGGCTCACGATGTGGCCCTAAAGAACTCACGGCCTGTTATTGACAAGGCCTGGAACGAACTGGCCGAACTGACCGGGAGGAAATATTCAGCGGTTGAACTTTACAAGGCCGACGACGCGGAAACCCTGATTCTTACAATGGGGACCATGTGCGAAACTGCTTCCCTGGCGGTGGACCAGATGCGCGAAAAGGGACAGAAAGTGGGCCTTGTAAGACTTCGACTGTGGAGACCGTTTCCACTGGCTGAGATAAGGAAAGCGCTGGCCGGGGCCAAGGACGTGGTGGTCCTCGATAGGGCCATAGCCCTGGGCGCAGGCAACGCGCCCGTAACTTCCGAGATACGAGCCATAATGTATCACGAGCCGCAACGTCCCAAGGTCCATTGTATGATCGCTGGAATCGGCCAGAGAGACGTCACGCCGGAAGATGTTTGCCGGATGGTAGAGACGGCCCTTGCCGAAAAGACTTTTGAATACAATATCTACGGCGTCCGAGGCTGAGAAAGGGCGCTTGAACGGAGACTGATATGGCCGAACCTAACAAAAAGAAGGTGTTGAAGCCGCTGAAGAATTTCCCTTTGGAAGAATACATAAACTCAGGCCACCGAGCGTGCCAGGGTTGCGCCGAAGTTCTGGCCGTACGCCACGTTCTGAAGGCCATCGGGCCGGACATGATCCTCGCAATGGCAACCGGCTGTATGGAAATCATCTCCTCTCCTTACCCGTTGACCTCGTGGAATGTCCCCTGGATACACGTGGCTTTCGAGAACGCGGCCGCAGTCGCTTCCGGGGTTGAGGCGGGTATCAAGGCGCTCAAGCGCAAAGGCCGCATACCCGACAAGGATATTACCATCGTGGCTATGGGAGGAGATGGAGGCACGAGCGACATAGGGTTTCAAGCCCTTTCGGGCATGCTCGAGCGTGGCCACAGAGTCATTTACGTGTGTGTGGACAATGAGGCATACATGAATACTGGTGTCCAGCGCTCGTCATCCACACCTTTCGGCGCCTCGACCACGACGTCCCCTCCGGGGCAAGTCCACCCTTCCGGACAGACGACCTGGAAAAAGGACATGCCGGGGATCGCAGCGGCTCACGGTATTCCCTACACGGCGACAGCCTGCCCGAGCTACTACACGGATCTCATCAAAAAGGTGCAGAAAGCTAAAGCCGCAAATGGACCGGCTTACCTCCACATTCTGTCGGTGTGCCCTACCGGTTGGCGCATTCCGCCTCAGTTGGCCATACAATACGGCCAGCTTGCGGTGGATTCAGGGATTTTCCCCCTGTACGAGGTGGAGAACGGAGTTTGGAGACTCAGCCGAAAACCCAAGCAGCTTAAACCGGTAGCGGAATATTTCAAGGGCCAAGGGCGGTACCGCCACCTTGACGAAAAGCTGATCGCATACATTCAAGAAAAGATTGACCAGAGATGGGAAAATCTCGTGAAAGTGTGCGGAGGAAACGGAGAAAAACAGGCCGCAGAACCTGCGGCTGAGTGACCGGGAGACAAAACGGGGGCCTGTAAATCCCGATTTGCGATCAAACTTGGAACCCCGCTGAGAAGAAGCACGGACCTGCCTGGGCAGGTTCGGGGCACCCAACACCGGTTCGAAGTTGAAAGTATTGGGTGCCGCTGACCTGGGAACCAGGGCAGTGCCGGACACGGTGGAAATCCGAGTCACTTTTTTAAAGGCCAATCGGTATAGGTTCAATCAAAAAAAGCGGCCGGTAGCTAAACCGGCCGCTTTTTTTGTCTTTGTAAGGGCACGGCATGCGTGCCCTTACTACATCTAATCCCCAAAATCATTTGTGTGAACGAGGGCTTGTACCGGGACACCTAAGCCCTTGTCACATGTCGTCATCTGCCTCATCCGGCCATTCGATAAAAGGTTTCTCCTGGTCAACCATGGCGTTGACCATGAGTTCCACAAGACCGGTGTACCAGATCCCCGTCTTCTCGAAGACCTCATAGTGTTCGAGCAGGCTGCGCGTCTGTCCCTTGCAGTTCGAGCAGGGAGCGCAGATCATTTTTCGAATGGATGGATCCATTTCACCCTTGAAGGCATTCAAATACTGCTCCAGTTTCTTCCTGCCGGAAATCATCCTCCTCCAGTCGGGGAAGTTTCCTGACTCCATGATAGCGAATCCTGAACCGCCTCCGCAGCAATAGTTCTCCACACCGTGGGGGGTCATTTCACGGAAACGGCCCGGCGGAAAGATAGCATTGAGGACATTCCTTTGCGGTTTAACAATACCCATGATTCTCACGACGTTACAAGGATCGTGCAGAGTTACCGGGAAGTCGTTCTTGGACGGATCGAACTTGATCTTTCCAGTCTTAACAATGTCCCAGAGCAATGTATAAGAGCTTTCCCGTGGAATCAGCTCTTGGCCGGGGAGCAACCGGTCGGCTACAACTGCAAGAGCCTTATGCGCGTGGCCGCACTCACCAATTACTATCTTCTTTACTCCGAGGTCCTTGGCAACCTGCAGATGCTTCAGGGCGACTCGGGCAAACTGAACGTCGTCGTACCAGAGGCCGTAGTTCACCGCGTCATATCCGAGCAATTCGGTCGACAGGGTGTAGTTGATGCCGGCGGCCTCGAAAAGGATGGCGAAGGACATGGGGTTTTCAGGCCATGCCATGAACTCCCCCGCATTGTGCAAAAGAAGGACGTCCGCTCCCTTCTTGTTTATAGGGATCTTGATCTGTTTTCCGGTCTTTTCCTCGATGTCGTCCTCGAGGTACTCGATGATGTCCTCGACCGCAGCCTTGATCATGCCGGTGCTGGAGCCGAACTTCAGGTGCTTGACGGAGCCTTTCTCGTGGATCTCGGCAGGTGCTATGCCGAGTTCCTGACTGAAGATCTTCCTCAGTTCGTGAGTTATCAGCATATTGTCCACGCCGACCGGACAAACCTGAGTGCAACGCCGGCACATTGAACAGCGATATGCAAGCTCCGCAAGGCGGGCCACCAAGTCCCAATTCAACTCGATGTCGTGGCCGCGAAAACCGGCCAACAGCCTTCCGCCGGTCTTAAGGTACTTCTTGGCCACCTTTCGAAGGACATCGGCTCGGAAAGTGGGCCTGTAAATGTCTTGCTTGCCGCTCATTTCGTAAATAGGACAGGCATCCGCGCATGTCTGACACTTGGCGCAGTATTCCAGGGAGAGGGTCAGAGGTTGCAGGAATGCCCAGTTGTTCTCTTTGGTCAGCAATTTCTCGAACCCTCTGAGGAAAGCCTCGACAAGCTTTTGTTCTTCTTCCGGAGTCTTAGGCTTCGGCAGGGTGATAGCGCTGACACCGTCCAATGAATGTTCCCACCGGGTTTTCTGGTCGTCGGTCAGTTCCGTAATGGGCTCTTCTTCCCAGGTATCGTACGGAGGCGGTAGCGGGACCAGGTCTTCTACCTTAAGTTCCACCAGCCGATCGGTCTTTTTGGATATTTCTTCAGGTTTCATTTTGGCACTCCTATTTCTCGTCTTCCTTGGCAAAGGGATTGTCGGTAGCGACCTCAGCCCAACTCTTCTTCCCGCCTTCAGCTCCAATATGCGGTGCAGCCCACGTCACCGGATAGGCGAGGTATTTCTTGATCTTGGAATCCATGCCGGGGTCACCAATGTTCGGAGCGTCTTCCCATTTCACCTTGTCCCACATGAAATATTTGGAAACCATGTGCGTCATGTGCGTAAAGGGGAAATAAGCCCAGAAGCCGATGAATAGCAGCAGGTTGATCACATGCAAGGCGCTCATGGACGTGGTCATCTTCTTGAACGTGATCAGACTGACGAGATAATCCCTCGCAACCGCGAACCCCGGATCGGTCAGCCACACGAGGAAACCGGTTACAAAAATGGCTCCGAGCCAGAGCAGGTTCATGTAGTCAATGCCGGCGGTGAATTCGGTCAGATCGGGATCTGTCATCCTCTTAATAGTCAATCCGACCGCACCGATGGTTCCGAGTATGTACCCCACCACCCCGAAAACCGTGGTAAGCGCCTGAACAAAGCTCGCCAGGGCCGAAGCCTGGGGAGTCATACCACCGATCTGCAAGAGCGCGCCGATTGTGAGGAACACAAGGCCGCCAATGCACAGGTAAAGCCCCATGTGAAATGGAAAGGACCAATACCACAATGGGCGATTGTCCTCGTACAATGCTCTGATAAAGAGGATCTCAGGCACCATGAACTTGTACTGGGCCATGTGATCCTTGTGTCTCTCTTTCTTCCAGTGGTCCACGTCTTCATAGAAAGAGCCGCCCCAAGCCTTGCCTTCATGAGGAACAGGCATAAGCTCCCAGCGGACATGCATGGGCATAGCTAAGTACTTGAAGATTTTCACTCCGAATGCAATGACGAAGACAAGGCCGCTCACATAAGTCAACAGCTTGAGAACTTCCATGACTCTGCTCCTTCCAGGATATTATTATTGGAGACTTTTCGTGCGACGGGGAAGATTACAAACCATATTTTTAACACGTTCCCTCATTTTTTTCTAGAACTTTTCCGCACGTGCGGCATTAGCCTTTCCTCCGCGGAATAGAGCATTATTGCTTGTTTCCCGCTATCGGGTTTTACGGTGCAAAGACCGTAGTTGGAGCGGGAACCCCGCGATTTATCGTGAGAAATAGGACGGCTTTCGCGCCTGAGAAATGGTGTGCCTCAGTCGCCGGCGCAACGCAAACGCCCGCCTTATGGGAACAGCCGCCAATCCTGTGAGCAAGGACTTTTCGAGGTATTGTTTCCATGAAAACTTTACATATCCGGAGCGGCTGATTGCCGTCGTTGGCCCCATATGGCCGCGTGGCATGGAAGAAAGGAACGAATCATAGTAGTTGCCAGAATTCTTGTCCGAGTTGTCTCTCGAAACTAGGTGCAACCGACCGTCTCAGGAGAAAAGAGAGGCCTCGGCCTTTTGTACGGCGCGGCCCCCCGAGTCCGCCCTTGTCTTGGCGTCTCGTTAGGCCTGGGGCAACCACGGGGACCTGTCCCTACCCAGACTTGCGGAATTCGGACGAAAACTGTGGCACTCGGCATAGACCCGTGGTACGGCTACAAGACGCTCCCGCTCCGTTCCCACAAGACCGGCGCGGTGCCCGAGCAGGGACGTAAAGTTTTTGGTCAAACGTCATGCCGGTGAGGGGGTCGTGACAAGAATGCGGAAAGGATAGAATCCGGCAAAGGAGGGACAGAGCGGTTGTTTAATACTCTTCTGCCTGCTGTTCCTCTTTTTCCCACTGAGGGTATTCATATTCATCGGCCTGACGCGGCTCTTCCACGACATCGGGGAGCGGTTCATCAGCATAGTCTGCTCTGAAGAACTTGTTCACCCAGTCCTGCCCCCAGGGATCTTCTTCAAGAAACACTCGTAAATCTTTCTCCCCCTTAAGGTTGCGAAACTCTACCCAGCCGTCTTTTTCATTCATCAGGGTGAGTTCTTCAGGCAATTCGTCGGACCAGTCTATGAAATATGGGGAATGAGAACTCAACAGCACCTGCTTGCCGGGATGAGCTGAGGCAAAACGGTGCATGAGTCCGTAGAGCACCCTGAGCCTGTTGGGGTTTAGGTAGCATTCAGGTTCTTCTATGAAGAAGATCCTAGGCTGATCAGGAAGATTAAACAGAGTGCAAAGAGCAAGAAACACCAGGAATCCGTCGGAAAGTTGGGGCCCCACAAAATATCCGGACTTGCTTTCCTCTTCTACGCCGATCCCGACCTGATGCGGGTCGCCAAGGTGAGGGGTGAAGATTCGCCGAATTCCGGGAACGGTCCTTTTAACCTCTTGCACGATTCTCTGAAAGTTTTCCGGATGATTTCTCTCCACAAAGTGAATTACAGCAGCCAGATTCTCGCCGGTATGATCCAAGAGGTAGGATTCTTGGACATTGGAAGGCTTCTTGATAAGATCAGGAACGAACCTGTAGCGTTTGATCTTTGACAGGTACTGAGCCACCGACCGAATTCTCTTTTCCGCGTCGTTCCATGCATGGCCTTTTCTCATCTGAGCCATTTTGGACTCTCGGGCTTTTACGTCCCCTATGGTGAAAAGGATCTCTCCCTGAACCTCCTGGAGAGTCTCCTCCTTGATCAAATATTCATTCCGGCGAATTTCAGTGAAGATAAGCGTGTAGTCGTAATTAACGTTCTCCACTTCCAAAGTGATCCCGAAATAAAGATCCAAATCTTGCGGCCCTGTGTCCCCTTTTTCGCGTCGACTCAGAGTCTGGCGAAAAGTAAAGGGTCCTGGACCGAATGCGCTACTGAAAGGGCCGGAGGATAAGAAACTCATCATCAACAAAAAATTTCCAAGATTGGATTTTCCCGTCCCATTTGGCCCGATAAAAATATTTAATGACCTGACGTCGAATTCCGCATTCCGGAAATTCTTAAAATTCTTGATACGCACATTCTTAATCATTGTCAGGGCTTTCCTTTCATTAGTAATGCCTCTATGTACTCATGATAGTCATTCGGGATAGCCCTTTGGGGCAAAGATATCCACTCGGAGATGCACGACTTCATATTCGGGAGGCGGCGGAAGCTCCCGTATTTGTCAATACGCAATATGCGTTGAACAATAAGGCTCATGTCCATCGGCTCGAGCCACGCCGGAGTAACAACGATCCGGGGGGCGCTGTTCCTGGCTGATCGTCTTAGGAAGGGCAAGACCCGCCATTCGCAATCCGACCAGCCTTCCCGGAATCCTCGGAGCACCTAAATCAAACGTCTATTCGACTCATTTCTCGTCCAAGGTGGAGTCAATCCAACTCATCATTGAACGAAGCTGTTTTCCCACGGTTTCAATCGGGTGCTCGGCCCCCATTCTCTCCAGGGCCTTGAAAACAGGCCTGCCTGCCGTATTCTCCAATATCCATTCACGAGCAAATTCGCCGGAACGTATCTCGGACAGGATCTTCTTCATTTCGGCCTTGGTGCGCTCATCGACAATCCGAGGTCCTCTCGTCATGTCACCGTATTCGGCTGTATTGCTGACGGAGTATCTCATGCGGCCTATACCACCCTCGTAGATTAGGTCTACGATGAGCTTAAGCTCGTGCAGGCATTCGAAATAGGCTATTTCAGGTTGATAGCCTGCCTCGACGAGGGTCTCGAAACCCGCCTGGATCATAGCCGTGACCCCACCGCAAAGAACTGCCTGCTCTCCGAAAAGGTCTGTTTCCGTCTCTTCGGCGAAGGTTGTTTCGATGACACCTGCCCTGGTCGAACCAAGAGCGCGTGCATAGGCGAGACCGATCCGCCTGCACTGGCCGCTGGCATCTCTGTGGATAGCCAGTAGAGCCGGGACACCCAGCCCCGTCTTGAACATTCGGCGGAGCAAGTGGCCCGGACTTTTCGGGGCCACCATAAATACATCCGTCTCTGCCGGTGGCTCTATCTGGCCGAAATGAATGTTAAACCCATGAGCGAACGCCAGGACCTTGCCCGGCCCCATTGCCGGCCCGATCTTGTCGCGATACAAGGCCGCTTGAAGCTCATCGGGCACTAGAATCATCACCACATCCGCAGATTGTGTGGCCTGATCCACTTCCATGATTTCGAGGCCGTCTTCGATTACTTTGTCCCAACGGCGGCTCTGGCGTTGAAGCCCCACCACCACCCTGACTCCCGAGTCCTTGAGGTTCAAAGCATGGGCATGTCCCTGGCTGCCATAGCCTATTACGGCAACAGTCTTTCCTTCCAGGGCGGTCGGATCCGCGTCCCGGTCATAAAATACGTTGGCCAAATTGATACTCCTAAAAAAATATTCTCCAAGTCATAAATTTGGATGGGGATTCTATCAAAAACGTAACAAACCTTCAAGGCTTACAGGTCCGACCCGGATCTTTTTCTCTGCCGCGATCCTGCATTTCCAATTGCATAGCCCTCAATCACCCTTGTTTACCCCTTTTTGCATTTGAGGGTCTTCCCTGAAAACATGTCTGGGCGTCTCGATCAAAACCGTGGTGTCAGGGGCCACGGAAGATGTCAACCATACGTTGCCGCCAATAACGCATCTCGCGCCGATTACGGTTGCACCACCGAGTATGGTTGCCTGAGCGTAAATAGTTACATCGTCCTCGATGGTCGGATGTCGCTTTTTCCCTCGCAAAGAATTCCCACCTTCGGATTCTCTCGGAACCGACAAGGCGCCTAGCGTAACCCCCTGATAGATGCGCACCCTGTTTCCGATTTCCGTTGTCTCGCCAATGACCACTCCGGTGCCGTGATCTATGAAGAAATCCGTGCCAATCCTAGCACCGGGGTGGATGTCGATCCCTGTCCTTGAATGAGCGTGTTCAGTCATTATTCTTGGCATAAGCGGGATGTCTCGTCCAAAGAACTCGTGGGCCACCCGGTAAACGAATATGGCGTACAAGCCCGGATAGCAAAAGACTATCTCGTCCAGGCTTTTGGCTGCCGGATCACCGTCGTAATGGGCCTTAACGTCCATGGACAGCATTTCACGCAGCCGCGGCATTTTTTCCAAGAATACCAAAGCTTCTTCTCGGCCCTGCTGTATACACTGGACGCACAAGCTGTCCATGCGACGGCACTCGTGGCGAATGCTTCGAGCTATTTGAGCCGAAAGCAGCTCGAAAAGAATCAACATCTCGTTTCCCAGATGAAACTCCAAAGTGCCATGCGTCAGTTCCTGTCTTCCAAAATAACCCGGGAAGAGCAGGTCCTGAAGAACGTCCATTATTCGGATAATCTCATCTTTAGAGGGAATTAGCGCTGTCCCGACGTGGTCAACCGTTCTCTCATCTCTGCAAGAACGCGCTATTTGAGCCACAGCGGCTTTGAGGCGATCTTCCTGAAGAGGAATCAGCAAATCTTCCTGGAATTCGCAAAATCTTTCCTTTCCGACAGGCCCATCTGTATGATCCGCCATTGTAGTTCACTGCTCCCCTATCAAATTTCACGCAGGCGCAAGCCGAAAACCGATTACTATCACTAAGCTTTTGACTTCCCAAACCGACAGCATGTTCCCCACGAACTGGTCCTTATGCAATATTGTTGTTACGAAATCTCCGAAATGCCGCATCCTCTAAACTGATTGGAAACATTCTCCACTCTCATGCCCGTGCTTGTGGCTAGGAATCGATTCGTTCGATCCTTTTTTCACGGTCAGCGCTCATGCCGTATACCACAGGAGTGATGGCCTCCGAGCGGCAGACCGGGCATCTTCCCGGTGTGGTGAAACGAGTCCGCTTCTTGAACACAAAACCGCAGTCAAGACATCGCGCCGGCTCCATTATGATGGAGGCCTCGTTTCGCAAAGACCTTTCCACGTGAGGGAGATGATGGTACACTTCTTTTTCGGTTATGCCCAGCAAGCGCGAAAGGTCTCGAGCTGTAACTTGGCTATGTTTCAGGATTGCCATGATTCTCTGGCGAACAGTCAGAGCAGTTCCCCTTTTCTCGTGATCCTTCAGTTCATGCGGGAAGGCGCCGCGTTACTTGGGAACCATCAGTGGGACCGGCCTCTTGGCAGGCCATTTGTTCCATTTGTAACTGAACTTGCATCGTTTCAGCCTTTCGTCTTGACAACCTGTTGTCTTTTCGGGGAGGATAACCCTCCTGGCAGAGTCAAAGCAATGTTTTTCCCCTCAACCCGCCTATCATGCCAAGGGAGGAAGGAACCATGGCCCAAAGGTCTTTGAACAAAGTACTGCTACTAGGCAATTTGGGCAGAGACCCGGAGGTCCGGTACACGGCCTCGGGCAAAGCTGTCGCCACGTTCACGATTGCCACGTCGCAGAGATGGAAAGACCAGGACGGCAACGATCAAGAACGAACGGAATGGCATCGCGTGGTAGCGTGGGGACGCCTCGGGGAGGTCTGTGGCGAATACCTGAGCAAAGGGAAACAGGTATTCATTGAGGGACGAATTCAGACCAGAGAATGGGAAGATCAAGACGGCAACAAACGCACCACCGTGGAGATTATCGCCAACGATATGATTATGCTTGGAGGAGGCGGCAACTACTCACAGGACCGCCCGAGCGAGCAGGCGCAGAGAAGGCAGGGTCCCGCCCCCTCACGGGGTACGGGCGAGGGATCCAAACGAATGGATGATAGACAGCTCAATCCTCCTCCCCCGGAGGACGACATCCCGTTCTAGCTCGACGGATCACACTGTCGATTATCATAGCGAAGTTCGAACACTTCTTTTACCGCAAAGTAGGTATTAATCAGCTTTTGCTTCAAGGGACCAAGGAGGAAGTCATGAATAAGCCGGTAGGGAACTCGGCAGTACTCGCGATTGCATGCGCCGTCTTTTCGCTGGTGATTGGGGGATTCTTAAGCGATGTGCTGGCCTTTAACGAGGCGCCGGGCCTTGCCGAGAAGGTCAAAACAGGCTCGCTCCCCCCCGTTGACAAAAGGCTTCCGGCCTCACCGGCAGTCGTCACACCGGTCGAAAAACCCGGTATGTACGGCGGGACATGGCGCCGGGCTTACACCGGGCTTTCCGATCTAGTGGGAGCCCGCCGCTTATTGTACGATCCCCTTGTGCGCTGGAGCCCTGACTACAAGATTCTTCCCAATCTTGCGGCCAAATGGGATGTCAGCCAAGACGGTCGCGCCTTTACCTTCTACTTGGTGCAGGGGGTTCGTTGGTCCGACGGGCAGCCTTTTACCGCTGATGACATCTTGTTTTACATCGAGGATGTCCTTTTGGAAAAAGAACTCACCCCGACTTTGCCAAAATGGATTGCCCCGACCGACGTCCCTCCAAAAGTGACCAAGGTCGATGACTTCACCGTTCGCTTCGAGTTTGAGAAACCCTACGCTCTTTTTCTCGACCAACTTGCCTGTCCGCACGGCATGGCCCTGGTGTGCAAGCCTAAACATTACCTGAAGAAATTCCATAAGAAATATGCCAAGCCCGAGGAGTTGGAGGCTTTAGTAAAAGAGCACAAAGCCAACTCATGGGCCAAGCTGTTCCACGATGCCTCAGATCTGCAAAGGGCGCTGTTCGTGAGCAAAGACCTGCCCTCGATCTGCGCGTGGGTAACCACCGTTCCTGCCCCTGCCAAACGCTTCGTGATGGAACGCAACCCCTATTACTGGAAGGTTGACACCGCGGGCAACCAGCTTCCGTACATCGACACGGTCGTGCACGACCTGCAAGCTGAATCGCAAACTATAGTCCTCAAAGCGATCGCGGGAGAGATCGACATGCAAGGGCGCCGCCTGGGCGGAATGCAGAATTCGGTCCTGCTGATGGCGAGCCAGGGAGAGGGTAAGTACAGGCTTGTGCCGAAGACCTCTACGGCGTCCGTAGGCCTGCTGCTTGCGCCGAATTTGAACCACAAGGACCCGGTGATGAAGGCTATTCTGTCGGATGCGAGATTCCGCAAAGCCCTGTCTCATGCAATTAACCGCAAAGAGATCAACAAAATAGTGTACCGTGGAAAGGGCATACCCAGGCAGGCGGCCCCGTTAAAAGAGTCGCAGTTCTACAGCCCCACCTATGAAAACGCCTACCTGGATTATGACCCGGCCAAGGCCGCTGCTATGCTGGACGAAATGGGACTAAAAACCGGCTCCGACGGCAGGAGACATCGCTCCGACGGCAAGCGTTTGCAGATTTCGCTGGATGTCATGGTGTCCATCCAAAGTTGGGTGGACATGGCTGAAATCGTAGCTTCGAATTTCAAGAGTGTGGGCATCGACACGGAAGTGAAGTCTGAAGCTATGGAGCTTTTCAGACAACGCACCCAGTCGGCAGCCCATGACATTGCGTTATGGTCGGGCGACGGCGGAATAGAAGTCCTGCTGGAACCTCGTTGGTATTTCCCTTACAGTTCGGAGAGTCTCAACGCGCCGCTTTATGCCCAGTGGTTCCAGAGCGGTGGCAAGAAAGGTGAGGAGCCCCCGCCTGCAATTAAAGAATTGATGGATACTTACAATCAGATTATCGGCTCCGTCTCCGAAGAAAAGAAGAAAGAGCTGTTCGGAAAAATAATCAAAGCCAATGAGGAAAACCTGTGGGTAATAGGGCTGGTTCACGACCCGCCTGACTTTTACGTGGTGTCCAAAGACATGTACAATGTGCCCAAGAAAGACTTTCAAAGTTGGATTTATCCTAATCCGGGTCCCATCCATCCTGAGCAGTTTTTCTTCATGAAGGGCAAATGACTCCCGCGGCGGAATTCCGCTGTGCTATACTGTGATGTATTGGAATTGTGACAAGCACGTCGCGGAAATAGTCGGGTAAGAGCACACTATGTCGCGCCCTTACGCGAGCATAAGTCCGTCGGGTGTAGTTCCATTTTCCATCCGTTACAGTACGGATCTTCTAGTTTTCAGCCTCTCCATCGCATCGCCGGCATTGCGCGGCGGCATTGATACCAAGGGAAGTCGTCATGTTGGCCTATATCATCCGCCGTATTCTTACGATGATTCCCACGCTGATAGCGATTTCCATCATTTCATTCATTATTATTCAGTTGCCTCCAGGGGACTTCCTTACCACCTATATGGCCCAACTCCAGGCGAGCGGCGAAGCGATGGATCAGGCCGAGTTCGACGCACTGCGGCAACACTGGGGCCTGGATCAACCGCTTTACATGCAGTACCTGCACTGGGCGTGGAATTTTCTCCACGGGGATTTCGGCCATTCCTTCGAGTGGAACAGACCTGTATCATCGCTGGTTGCGGAGCGCATTCCGTTAACCATATTGATTTCCGCATGTACTATGCTCTTTACCTGGGCGGTTGCACTTCCAATCGGGATCTACTCCGCTGTTCGGCAGTATTCCTGGGTTGACTATCTCTTAACCTTCATCGGCTTTATCGGCCTGGCGACCCCTAATTTTCTCTTTGCTCTGTTATTGCTCTGGTTCTCTTACGCTTATCTCGGAATGAGCGTAGGCGGATTATTTTCGCCTCAGTTTGCTGAAGCTTCCTGGAGCTTCGCAAAGTTCGTGGACCTGCTCAAGCACCTGTGGATTCCGGTGCTCATAGTGGGTACCGGGCACACGGCCAAGTTTATCCGCATCATACGCGGGAATCTCTTGGACGAGCTTAAAAAGCCGTACGTAGTCACGGCCAGAGCCAAAGGACTTTCCGAGACACGGTTGATTTTGAAATATCCTGTGCGGGTCGCCATCAACCCCCTGGTGAGTACCATCGGATGGACTCTCCCGGAACTGGTGTCTGGAATAGCCATCACCGCTGTAGTGCTGAACTTGCCGACGTCGGGTCCACTCCTGTTGGGCGCCCTCTTAAGCCAGGACATGCATCTGGCCGGCGGTTTCATTATGCTACTCAGTGCCCTCACGGTTGTCGGCACGCTTTTGTCAGACCTGCTGCTGGCCTGGGTTGACCCTCGAATTCGTTTCGGCGCTCGTGAGGGCACATGACCCAGGAAATGTCAAAAGAAGAAAAATACCTCAACGCATCCACGAGGCAGTTGGTCTGGTGGCGCTATAAGAAGCACACGCTGGCCATGATCGGTCTTTGGTTTATAGGAGGGCTCTACTTTGTAGCCGCGTTCTGCGAAATCCTGGCGCCGTACGACAAGGACACCCGCCATTTCGAGTGTATTTACCATCCTCCCACAAAGATCAGGATATTTGATAGCGAAGGGCGCATCCACAGACCGTTTGTGTATGGATGTTGTCTGGAACTGGAACTAGAGACTCAGCAAATGTGTTATCTGGAGGATGTTGAACAAATTCACCCTATTCGCTTTTTTACCAGAGGCGACTCGTACGAGTTTTGGGGTCTCTGGAAAAGCGACCTGCACCTTTTTGGGATTGACCGCCCAGGAAGGCTCTTTCTTTTTGGCACCGACAGGATGGGGAGGGACATGTTCTCTCGGTGCCTTTATGGAAGTCGGATATCCCTGTCCATAGGCATGCTGGGCGTATTCATGAGTCTGGTTTTGGGACTGACCTTGGGAGGGATTTCCGGATATATGGGGGGCTGGGCCGACGGGATCATTCAGCGAACCATCGAGGTGATTCGTTGTTTTCCAAGCATCCCTCTTTGGATGGGGCTTGCGGCAGCCATGCCGCCACATTGGCGCGCTTTGACGGTCTACTTTGTCATTACGATTATCCTGTCACTGATCGGATGGACGGACCTGGCCAGAGTGGTTCGAGGAAAACTCATAGCGTTGAGAGAGGAAGAATTCGTCATGGCCGCGAGGTTTGCCGGCGCGGGCCACGCACGAATAATATTTCGGCATTTGCTTCCGTCATTCACCAGTCATATTATTGTTACGGTGACTCTGGCGATTCCGGGGATGGTCCTTGCCGAAACCGCGTTGAGCTTCCTTGGCATCGGCCTGCGTCCCCCTATCACGAGCTTGGGCGTCCTTCTCAAAGAGGCGCAAAACATTACCACTATCGCATTGTACCCGTGGCTCTTGATCCCCGTCTTATTTGTGGTAGCGATTGTTCTCTCTTTCAACTTTGTGGGAGACGGACTGCGAGACGCAGTGGACCCGTATTCAAGGTGAATGGAATGATGCCTGTGCTTAAAGTAGACAATTTGCGAGTCCACTTTTTCCTGGATGAGGGCGTCGTGAGGGCCGTTGACAACGTCAGTTTTTCCCTGGAGCAGGGAAAGACACTTGGCATTGTCGGAGAATCGGGAAGCGGCAAGAGCGTCATCGGGCAGGCGATCCTTCGCATCGTGCCGGCGCCCGGCCGAATCGTCAATGGACAGATCGTCCTGACGATGGAAAACGGGGGTGGCCCACCCGAACATTTGGATCTGGCCAAACTGGACCCTAACGGCCGTGTGGCAAGGGGAATACGGGGCCGCGATGTGGCAATGATCTTTCAGGAGCCCATGAACTCATTCAGTCCCTTGCATACGGTGGGAAGCCAGATAATCGAGGCTTTGCGGCTCCACAGCGACGTTTCCAAGGCCGAAGCAAAGAATCGAGCTATCGAAATGCTGGGGAAGGTGGGGATTCCACAGCCGGAACGCCGATTCGACGCGTATCCTCACGAGCTGTCAGGGGGAATGCGACAGCGTTCCATGATCGCCATGGCCCTGGTCTGCAATCCGAGGATTCTGATAGCGGACGAGCCGACCACGGCCCTGGATGTGACCATACAAGCTCAAATCCTCGACCTGCTGCGGCATCTTCAAGAAGAGTTTGGAATGGCGATCATTTTCATCTCTCACAATCTGGGAGTGATAGCTGAAATCAGCCAGGACGTGCTGGTAATCTACGCGGGTCGGGTAATGGAGCATGCGCCGGTCAAAGTCCTGTTCGAGCAGCCTCTGCATCCGTATACCAAGGCCCTGTTGAAATCGGTGCCAGGGATCGATACTCCGGTAAGAAGTCTGCTCGCGACCATAGAAGGGACCTTACCCGATCCCCTTATCCCCATAGCAGGTTGTCCATTCTTCGAGCGGTGCTTGGAGTGCGGGGGTGAATCAATCTGCCATGACGATCCGTACGAATTGACCAAGGTGGCGCCCCGACACTACGTGGCCTGCCCAAGAATGTGTATCAATATGTGAGGTTAGCCGTTGCCCGATTCAGACGCTCTACTCGAAGTGACCGATCTAAAGAAGCACTTCCCTATTCGCGCAGGGGTATTCAAGAAGACCGTGGCGCATGTCAAGGCGGTTGATGGAGTAAGCTTTTCCGTACGGAGCCGAGAAACCCTCGGCGTGGTAGGTGAATCAGGATGCGGCAAGACTACGGTCGGCAGAATGATAATGGGAGCCTACAGACCGACCTCCGGGCATATTTGGTTCAAGCCCCCGGACGGTGAGCCTAGAGTCGATCTGGCCAACATCAAACCCCGGGACATGAAGCCTTTGCGCCGACACGTGCAGATGGTTTTTCAGGATCCCTTCGCGTCCCTGAACCCTCGGATGACCGTGAGAGAGATCCTTGCCGAGCCTCTTGTCGTAAACAAGGTCGCACGGGGTCGAGAGCTTGAGGACCGAGTCCGCGAACTTATTGACCTGGTAGGGATGCGAGTCCAACATCTGAATCGCTATCCTCACGCATTTTCGGGCGGGCAAAGGCAGCGAATAAGCATTGCCCGCGCTCTGGCCCTTTATCCCAAACTGCTTGTTGCCGATGAGCCGACTTCGGCGCTCGACGTCTCGGTTCAGGCCCAAATTGTCAACCTCGCTCTGGAAATTCAGGATCAACTGGGGCTGGCTTATTTGTTCATTTCGCACGATCTGGGGTTGATACGCCATTTTAGCCAGAGGATAGTCCTGATGTACGTTGGACGCGTGGTCGAATACGCGCCGTCTCAGCCGCTCTTCGCCAGGCCAAGGCACCCTTACACCGAGGCCCTCATGTCCAACGTGCCGACCACCAGGCCTGAATTGGTAGGACGAAAAATCATTTTGCACGGGGAGCCCGCGGACCCTATCAATCCTCCTCCGGGATGCCCTTTTCACCCGCGGTGCCTGTATGCGCAGGAAATATGTTCCAAGGTGGTGCCCCCTCTGGAAGAAGTTGAACCTGGACATCTTGCTGCTTGTCATTTCAAAGATACGCTGAATTTGACCGGCTGCGACGCGCTGGGTTGCGCTATCTGATACGAAAAATTGGCTCTCAGGAAGAGCACGCAGCCTAAGGGCCGCTTTCAAAACGGGCGAAAATGTGATACAGAATAAAGGACAATTAATAGACTGCCGCGCATTGGGGTTTGCGGTTTTCCGTCGGGGCATCCTGCGTTCCGGGGGACCGTGCCCGAGTTGCAGCCGCGGTCATCAATGCCGTTCCATGCTGTTCCGGGATGTTGCGCAATGATAAAAGAAAGCATCAAAAGAGTTCTGGTTTACACGCATAATTCCATAGGACTGGGGCACGCCTTCCGTACCCTGGCGGTAATTACCGGCATAAAGAAATGGCGGCCTGACATAGATTTCCTTGTAATCTCAGGAACCTCCATCCCGGAGATCTTCTTCCGGGAGGGAATCGAGGTAATAAAGCTTCCTTCCATAAAGCTGGACATTGACTGCGTTGATAACAGGATGTGCTCCAGATACCTCTCCGGATTCGACCTTGCGACAATATTTGACTTTCGCCAACGAATAATAATGGCGAGCTATGATTTTTTCCAGCCGGATGCCCTGATCATCGAGCACAACATGACAGGCCAGATGAGCGAACTCATTCCCCTGCTAATGAAGAAATGGATGCGCAAAGGCGGCCCCGCGGATTTTGCTCTGGTCCACATTTGTCGAGGCATCATGAAGTGGGTGCCGTTGCTCAGTATCCCTTACCAAAATCCCAGACACCGCTCCGAATCAATTAACATTGGCGGTCTGTATGACTTCATGTACGTCCTGGAGGACCGTGAAGTTATTGACATAAACAAGGAATTCCTCGGTAATGACCCTGACCTCGAAAAGAAGATCCGGTATCTGGGCAAGATCACGAACCGAACCTACGGTGAACTACCGTCCCGCCAGGCCGCTCTCGACCGCTTCGGCCTGGCCGACAAAAAGACCATCCTCATTTCCCTCGGAAGAAACAACCAGGTGTTGGGGGTCTCAACCAAGCTTCTGAAGATATTTAGAGACTCCGGGATAAACTCGCAGTATCAAGTGGTGATGGTCTTGGATCCATATCTGGAGCGTGAATCGGCGGACATCCTCCGCGAGCATCCACTGAGCGAAGGCGTGCGCTTCATGACGTTCGTACCGGACCTCGTGGAGCTGATACACCATTCGGAGCTGGTAATCTCGAGGGCCGGATACAATGTCGTCAACGAAATCCTGCTCACTGGAACCAAGGCGGTGATAATTCCGGAAAGCCACGGCGGAGGCGAGCAAGAACTGAGAGTCCAAAGCGTCCACGAAGAAAACATCCGCACCGTGACCGAAGAACAAATCTTCACCGATCACAGCGGCCAATTGATCCTCGACTTCCTGAACTCCCCGATCCACCTTATCTCGAACAAGTTCGATAAATACGCTATCGGTAAAACCATCATCGACGACCTGGAAAACTGGAAAGCATCTCGCAAAGAATGCAAATGAGGGCGAAGGGGTGAGCGGGGGTAAGACCGGCAAAGAGGAAAAAGAAAGGCATGCGGGGGGAAACTTTTGTGAACACGGAATTGTTCACTTTGCAAATAATGCCTCACTTTCGCGGAAATCATAGCGCCGACCACATGGTATCCGTGCTTGTTTCTCATCGCCTGCTCCTGTACGGCGCGACCGGTGGTCGCCCTAACACGGGCCCGCGCCATGCGCGCCGTACAGGAATTGGAGATGTAGCTCTGGATGATGACCAGCTAGCAGCCTCTTATTTGCCAAGTGCATGATTCCGTCTCCCCGCCCCCCCTTCAAAACACTTCCTGTCTGCTTGGAAACAGCGACTCCTACGTGTCCGCTTTATAGCAGTTGCCACAATTATTGACCTTTTGCACAGCCCGCACTCTAAGAGAACCGGTAGGGCCCAGAGCCTGCCCCGGACCGCGATCCGGGGTCCCTGCCCTGTCACGCCAGGGGCGTGATTGATCTGTATCCGAGAAGTGTGCCGGCACGGAGAGACTGTCTCAAAAACCTAAAACGGACGTATTTCCGGGTAGGGGCGCTTCGAGAAGCGCCCTGATCTCGGGCGGTTCACGAACCGCCCCTACCGATGAGGTCGCGAAACCGTCAGTTTTGACACAGTTTCCGGAGGCCGGCACCTACCAATTTCCAGGAGGCGCTTTTTGTAATCGGACACCATTTTTGACACTTGATATGAAGTGTCACGACACCACCGGCGCCATCATATCTCCATCAGGTCTCTGCCGACGATAACCTTTCCGTCAAAATGGGCTTTCGCTCCTTCGATCCATATTTCATCGGTTACCGAAGTGTCATCGGCAGGCACTATGTGAGACAGGACCAGGGTTTTAACGCCCGCGGCTTTTGCCACTTTCCCGACGTCGTCGTGAGTGGTGTGGCTTGCCACTATATGCTCAAGGAGCTTATCGGCATTCGGAATCTTGGCGACCAACCTGGCCAAGGATGGCTTGTGGATTACCTCATGGACCATTACATCCGCTCCTTGGGCCAGTTTTATCAGATTGTCCGAGGGGGTGGTGTCTCCTGAGATCACAATGGAGCGTTCGCCCGTGTCAAATCGGTAGGCGAAGGCCGGTACCACAGGCGGGTGATTAACCAGCGTGGCGGTAACCTTGACGTTTTCATCCTGCATCACCAAACCGCCCTTATCGAATTCATGGACCTTGACGAGGGGCGCGAGAGGCACTCTTTTTTCGTCGGCTATTCTGATGTTGATGTCGAAGTCGTTTAACTCCCAAAAGAGCTTCGTCATTTTTTCGATGGGTGGTGGGCCGTAGGTATCCACAGGTGTTTTGAGTCCGGCGGCCCAGGACAACAAAATGAGATTGCCGTAATCCGCATTATGATCCGAATGATGGTGGGTCAGAAAGACGTGTCGAAGCTTGGGGAGTGGCACATCTGCCATGGCCAGTTGTCGTGCCACGCCGTACCCGCAGTCAACCACATAAGGGACCGAATTGACCAGTATTACTTGCGCGGGCGAGGACCTTACTTTATTGGGGCGCGGGCCGCCGGCAGTCCCAAGAAGGATCAAACGCGTCCCGGATGTTTTTGTTTCAGACGCAGGACTGCTCTGGCCGGCCTCGGCCATTCTTGTTTTGGTGCTCAGGAGGGCTGAACCGGCAGCCAGGGACGAAATTCCCACTGCCATAAATCCGCGTCGAGAGATCTTTTTCACGATATCCTCCTCTCCATGAATCGTAGTTGTGGCCGGTTTGGGCGGTTGGCAAAGGTCTTACGCCGTGGTGCCGTCAGGACGTGGAATAAGTGCGGAACAAACCAGACACTGCCGATCCCCGGCGGAGATCCCAAGCAACGAATGACTCCTGCCTCGCGGCCCGGAACCGCGTCCCTGCATTCCTCGGGGCCGTTTACGGGTAGATGCCTCTTATCATTATAGCATTGGCGATACGTTCGATCGCGAGGATTTGCGCGGCTTCACGGTGCGGGACGTTATAGAAGCGGGCGCAGTCCAGTACGCTTTCGAATGCCTTCTTCATAAGTTTTTCGAGCTTAAGGTTTATTTCTTCGACGGGCCAGAAGAAGGATTGCAGGTCCTGTACCCATTCCAGGTAGCTTACCGTAACTCCGCCCGCGTTGCAGAGTATGTCCGGTATTACAAAAACCCCTCGGTCGCCGAGGATTTCATCAGCTTCCGGGGTGGTAGGGCCGTTGGCGCCTTCAGCAACGATTTTCGCCTTGATCTTATCGGCGTTGCGAGAAGTGATCTGATTTTCCACGGCCGCGGCAATCAGGACGTCACAGTCCAGGGTCAGGAGATCTTCATTGGTAATGTTATCCGCGCCGGGAAAGTCGTTAATGCCACCGGCTTCCTCAGCATGCCTGGTTACGGCGACCGGGTCGAGACCGTCTCCTTTGTAAATCGCTCCTCGAGAGCTGCTAACAGCCACCACTTTGAGCCCCAAATCATGAGACAGGCGGGCCGCCACCGAGCCCACGTTGCCGAACCCTTGCACCGCCACGGTAACATTGCCTGTGCCCATGCCCTTGAGTCTCAACGCTTCCAGCATCGTTACAGCCACGCCTCTGCCTGTGGCCTCGGTCCTGCCCAGCGATCCGCCTATTTCGACCGGCTTACCTGTCACAACCGCAGGGACCGAAAACCCTTTGTGCATGGAGTACGTATCCATGATCCACGCCATCACTTGGGCATTGGTACCCACGTCCGGAGCCGGAATGTCGCTTTCGGGGCCCATCAAGATACTAATTTCGGTTGCGTAGCGCCGAGTCAGGCGCTCCAGTTCCCGGAGAGAAAGCGCCTTGGGATCGCATACCACGCCGCCTTTCGCCCCACCGTAAGGGAGGTTCATCAGGGCGCACTTCCAGGTCATCCACATGGCGAGGGCGCGCACTTCATCGAGAGTGACTGTCGGCGCATACCGGATGCCGCCTTTCGTCGGACCCCTCGCGAATGAGTGGTGTACCCGGTAGCCCCGAAACATCTTGATTTCATGGTCGTCCATCACGACCGGGAACGATACGGACAATTCGCGCCTGGGATATCTAAGGGTGTCCGCGACGCCTTTTTTTATCTTCAAGTGAGAAATGGCTCTTTCAAATTGTGCCAGAGCATTTGCATAGGCGTTCTCCTCACCCGTGGGAGGCCTCCGCAGCAGGCTCTCCGAGATGGAGACCGAGCAGGTGTGACCGCCTTTTCTTGATTCCTCGGGTTGATCCGTCATTTGGCGCCCCTTCAATAGATCGGACTGAAACCGAGCCGCTTGCTAACAGGGAGTGTCAAGGTGGATTCAAGGAATGACCTCCCTCAAGCGGCTGCAAGGGGCACGGTATGCCGTGCCCTGGCTACAGCCAATCCGCGAGATTTCCTCTTGGAAGGCGAATTGGTGCAGCGCCCGGTTAGATTTTCATTTGTAATTGTAACCGCGGCGGAGGTCAATTCAATTTCATGGACCGGATGGCTTTTTGGAGTGGAAATAAATGGGAGCGGGGTCGCACGGGACTGCGAAGCGATCGCAGAACCACTGCACTAACAAATCCGCGGTAGAAGCTCCCCCGATGGCTCCGAAACCACCCTGGAGCCGCCGATTCGAGTCGTCATGACTACACGGGACAGATTCGTGGAAGTGATTTCACCGATTATGGAAGCTCCGCGGGCTATGGGGCATTCTTTCAACAGATCCAAAGCTTCTTGACCTTTGTCGCTGGCTATCACCGCGATGATTTTTCCTTCGTTGGCTGCCTGGAGCGGATCTATTCCAAGAATTTCCGAGGCAGACGACACGGATTCGTCGAGCGGTATAGCCGCTTCGTCCACTCTGATCTCTTTACCGGTCATGTGAGCTATTTCGTTGAGAGTCGCTGCAAGGCCTCCGCGGGTGGGATCTCGAAGGAATCGGAGGCCGTCACCGAGTTCCATAAGGCGCTCCACCACCGGCCAGACAGATGCGGAATCCGATTTGAGGTCAAAGTCGAAGGAAAACTCCGCGCGACTCAGCATAACGGCCATGCCGTGATTTCCCACGGGCCCGCTAACCAGAATCAGGTCAGTCTCTGCAATTTTCTCGGGGGATGGCCTTACGGAACCGTTAATCTGTCCAATTCCGGAAGTGTTGATAAATATTCCGTCCGCGCTTCCTTTTGGAACCACCTTGGTGTCGCCGGTCACGATCTCCACGCCTGCCTCGTCCGCGGCTCGGGATATGGAGCGAAGGATGGTCTCCAACTGGTCCATGGGAAAGCCTTCTTCAAGTATTAGCCCCAAAGACAAGAATAGAGGCCGTGCCGCGGAACAGGCCAGATCGTTGCAGGTGCCGTGAACCGCCAGGGAGCCGATGTCACCTCCGGGGAAGAAAATGGGCGAGACCACGAAGGAGTCCGTGGTATAGGCTATAGCCGCTCCCAGTCCGGAAAGGACCACCGAGTCAGGCAATGCTCCGAGTTGCCCGCGATCCAGTTTCGGCAGGATCATCTCGCGGATGAGCCTTCCGGTCATGCGGCCGCCTCCGCCGTGCCCCAGGAGTATTCTCGTGTCGGGTTTTCTGGCCATGCTCTCAGGCCGCTCCATATTTGTAATATGCCGCGCAAGTCCCTTCGGACGAAACCATGCACGGGCCAACAGGGTCCTCGGGGGTGCATTCCTTGCCGAAAAGGCCGCATCGGTCCGGTGTCTTGGCTCCTGTGAGGATTGCAGCACACAGGCAGCGAGGATCGTCCTTCGCCTCGGGAACTTCTACGGGGAAACTCTTCGCCGCGTCGAACCGCGCATAGGGACCTTTCAAAGCAAGGCCGCTGCCTGGAATCAGGCCCAGCCCTCGCCATGAAGCATCGCTAACCTCAAAGACCTCATCCACTACGGCGCGAGCAACGGGGTTGCCTTCGCTCCTGACCACTCGTTTGTAATCATTAATTATTGCCGGCGACTTGTCCACGGCCATTCGAACCAGGTCTCTCAGAGCCAGCAATATATCCAGCGCCTCGAAACCCGCGACCGCGCCGGGCTTGCGAAAATCACGCACCAAATATTCATAGCTGTCCGACCCTATGATCGCTGAAACGTGGCCGGGCAGCAAAAAGCCATGGAGATCTTCCTTAGCGGCCAGGATTCTCAGCGGTGGGTGTATGGTCTTGAAAGCCGGAAGCACAAAGAGGTTCTCGGTTCCGCGTGCCAGAGCGGTCTTGAGCGTTGCCGCGATTGTCGGAATCGTGGTCTCGAAGCCCACTCCAAGGAACACAACAGGACGAGGCGAGACTGCAGCAGCTATGTCAATTGCATCCATGGGCGAGTACACGACCCGCACCGTCCCACCTTCAGATCGGAACGTGGCCAACGAGCCGAACGACCCTGGAACTCTTACTAAGTCTCCGAAGGTTGCCATGCACGCGTCATGTTGCTGCCCAATTAGCATGGCCTCGTCGATGAAGCGCTTTTCAGTAACGCAGACTGGACAACCAGGGCCGGAAACGAGGAACAAGTTGTCCGGGAATAGGCTCTTGAGGCCCGCGGCGTGGACAGCCATGGTGTGAGTGCCGCACACTTCCATAAAGCGCAGAGGCCCCGAAGTCTTGCTACAGATCTCTCCGATTTCTTGGGCCAAGGCCTTTGCCGTACGGCTTTCATCGGCCGGATTCACGTTTCCTCCAGTCTGGCCGTCGCAGCAGCGAGTTCCCTGAAGATGTCGAGCCTGATTTCGGCCTCTTCGGGATTGAGCACCTCTATCCCGAATCCCGCGTGAATGATGATGTAATCACCCACGCGGGCATGCGGTATCATCATCAAGCTGACATCCGTCTTAACGCCGCCGGAGTCCACTTTGCCCGTTCCTTTTCCCGTGATTTCGATGAGTTTCATTGGAACTGCCAAACACATATCGAGTGACCTCTTACATCAAAGTTCGGTAGTTGCGCAAACGAGTTTCCCCAGCAGTCGCTAGCCTTCCTTGCGTCGCCGGCGAGACCTCGCTGCAACCGCCTGACCGAGGGCGATTCCCCCGTCATTGGGCGGCACTGCGTCATGGAGAAGAACCTTATGTCCCATTTTTTCGAGCAAAGTCGCGGTACGCTCAGTCAGGAGCCTATTCTGGAAACAGCCTCCGGTCAGGCCCACGGTATCTACCCCTGTCTGCAAGGCCAGCCTTGAAAGCGTCTCAGCGACCATCCCTGCCACGGTATTATGAAAACGAGCCGAGACTTTTTCGGCCGTGACTCCCTGAAGAATATCCCGCGCTACTTCCAGAATCAAGGTAGCGGGATCGATTATCAATGGTTCCCCTTCCACAAATCTTAAGCTGTACCGACTTGGTTCGTTGATGTCGGCTATCCCTTCCAGCCACATTGCAGCTTCGCCTTCAAAGGTGACCTGGCGGCGAAATCCTATCGCGGCCGCAGCCGCGTCGAACAGTCTGCCCGCGGATGAGGTTAAGGGCGCGTTTATGTTTTTCCTGAATGCCTCGATCCACAGTCTGTAACGGCCACCGGTTTCGTTGAAAAGCGGAATCACGTCCTCGGGAAGGTCCCCGGCCCCTGCCATGGCCAGCAAGCCCGCGAGAATTCGCATTGGTTCGCGTATGGCCGCTTCTCCTCCCGGAAGCGGGAAGAGTCCTATGTGGGCCAACCGGCTAAAACCTTCCTGGTCGGCCAGGAGGAATTCTCCACCCCAGATCGTTCCATCGGTCCCGTAACCGGTCCCGTCGAACACAGCAAACAGGGCGGGTCCTTGCGAGCCGTACTGAAAGAGGAGGCTGACGGCATGCGCGTGATGATGGAAGACCTCTTCCACCTGGGGACCCATTTCCAGCCCTATGTTATGGCTGAAATATTCCGGATGGGGGTCCACGGCGACTATTTCGGGCGCTGCATCGAGATATCCTGTAAGCACCCTTATTGACTGGCTGAAATACTCTTGCGCAACGGGCGTGGCCAGATCCCCCACATGAGGCCCCGGCACGGCGTGATCCCCTTTAATTATGGCCGGCGCGTTTTTCAAATCACCGCCCGCGCCGAGCACCACAGGATCAAGGCCGTGGGTGATGTCGCGGAGACTACCCGATGATCCTCGGCATCCGCCAGGCATGGGGGAGCACCTGGAGAGGTTGAATCCCCCCGGCACAAGGCCCCTGGATCTGCGAAAAACAGTGGGGCGACCTGCAATAACTCGAAAAATGGAATCGTCCGTGCGGAGGACGATCTCCCGGTCGTGGAACAAGAACGCGTCAACAAGGCCCGATAACCTCTCCAGGGCCTCTGTATTATCTCGTACGATCGGCTCTTCCGAGCGGTTGCCGGAAGTCATCACCAGGGCGTTCGGCCGATCGCCCGGAGCCAACGCAGGGTGGCGAAATAACAGATGATGAACAGGAGAGTAGGGCAACATAACCCCCAGGGTCCCCATGAAGGGAGCGACCCCGGATGCAAGATTTTCACCCTTGGCTTTGGCCAACACAATTGGCGCCATAGGTGACTTCAGAAGGTCTTCTTCTTGCCGGTCAAGGGAACAGTAGCGCCGAGCAGTGTCAAGGTCCGGCATCATCACTGCAAAGGGCTTTTCTGCGCGTCCTTTGCGTTCACGCAGGAGTTTCACCGCGTCCTCATCCAGAGCATTGCAGGCCAGATGGAAGCCGCCAATACCTTTGACTCCTACTGTCTTGCCGTTCATCAGCAACCGAATCGCCCCGATCATCGGGTTGCCGTCCATCGAGTTACCCCGGGCGTCCGTAAGGGTCAATCGAGGCCCGCATTCCGGGCAGGAATTGGTTTGCGAATGGAAACGGCGATCTCCTGGGGACTCATATTCCCACCGGCATCGGTCACACATGGTGAAGTCCGCCATGCTGGTGCGCTCGCGATCGTACGGAAACGATCGCACCACAGTGAAGCGGGGACCGCACAGAGTGCAAGTTATGAATGGATACAGAAAGCGCGGGTCGTCAGGGTTGAACAGCTCTTTCACACAGTCAGAGCAGACAGCGACATCCGGAGGGATGGGTGTAATTGAACGTTCGCTGTGGAGACTTTGTTTTATCCGAAACCCCTGTTCGCCGACCGGCCGAACCGTTTGTTCGGAGATACTGTCGATCCTGCCCGGTAGAGGAATTGCAACGGGGAGTTCCTTCATGAAACCCGAGCACTGATCGACTGACCCTTCAATTTCTATTATTACTTTGCTCGTGGTGTTAATTATCCATCCCGCCAGCCCCATCCTTGAAGCTAAACGGAATACGGTCGGCCGACATCCAATGCCTTGGAGAATGCCGGTAAGAACGATGTGCTTACGGATTTTTCCTTCGTCCGCGGGGATTCCTGAGGCCGCTTCAGACTCGGTGAGTTTCACCATTTTGTCCTGGTTAGAGCTTTGTATGCTAGTCAGATTAACGCTTCCAGTCGACAAAAGGAAGGGCTTGTGGAAAAGCATGGCCAAAAAAGGCCAAATCCCATCGGGAGAACCTTCAGTCCTGGGGATTCGCGCCACTTTATCGGTTGCCCTTCCGAACAAAGAGGGTTATGTACTGGCTGAGGGCGAACCGGATTCGATTCCGGGAAACTTATATAATTGGATGCTCACCCCTTTGAATAGCAGGAGATAAAATGAAGAAGCAGGTGGCAATTGCACTCGCTGTAGTCATGGTCCTTACATCTGTAGCTCTGGCCCTGGCAGGTCCCAAGGGTGTTTCCCGTGGTTCTGGCGGATACACCTCAGGAAACAAACTGTACACCCCAAAGCCTGTTCAGCCCGCTGTCCCCCAAGCCAAGCCGGGCGACGTCTCCGGAAAGGCCGGAGGCATACAAGATCTGGGTCTGAATCCATCAGCCAAAACACCGGCCGACATGCTGAAAGGCCAGTCCGCTACCGGTGCCGCCCCTGGCGCGGCCGTTGGGCAGCAAGCTGCGCCTAGATCGGCCTTCGGCGGCTCGGGTGGATTTTTCGGCGGCAGTTGGATGAGTTGGGCGTTTATCGGATACCTGTTCGGAAGGCATCAACAACCTGTCAGCCACAAAGCGGCGGAAGAGATAGAATTGGTGCCGGTGGACTAGGTCTGCTCCCACCCTGTAATATGCAAAGTCAAGCCATGATCGACTACTCTGGCTAAGGGACTCCCGTCACCTTAAATTATGTACACCTATTGGAAACCGGAGGTGGCGGAACTGTGGCAGAATTGGAATTGCAGATGTTGGAGCCGAAGGAGAAGGTCGGCCTCGTGGTGGTAATCACCGGTTACGGCAAAGGCAAGACGACTTCGGCTCTGGGAATGACGTTGCGTGCGGTCGGTCATGGGATGCGGGTTTGCCTGCTCCAATTCATGAAAGGAGACATGTACGCGGGCGAATATGAAGCTCTGAAAAAACTGTCTCCCTATGTGGAACATCACCTGACGGGAAAAGGGTTCTGCGGTATTCAAGGAAATCCGTACCCGCATCGAGAGCATAGAGCCAACGCGCAGGAGGCCATCCAAACGGCCAAAGAGAAAATGCTCTCGGGCGAGTTCGATATCCTAATCTGCGACGAAATTAATAATGCGCTGCACCTGAAGCTTGTGGATCTGCCCCAGGTGCTGGATTTGATCGACTCCAAGCCTCCAAGAATGCACCTCGTGTTGACCGGTCGAGACGCACATCCCGAGGTGATCGAGAGGGCTCACACCGTCTCGGAGGTGAGCGAAATCAAGCACGCGTACCGCGAGGGCATCGAGCCCCAAAAGGGAATCGATTATTGATCGACGTGGAGCAGGATCAGCTACGTCTGGGATCCGGGGTCCGCGATGGTCGTGACATCCACACTGAACTCCTGCTGTCCGCGGAGTAAGCCGAGGCGCAAGATTTCCCCTACGTTTTTCTGTATAAGGACGCTGTTGAATTCGTCAAGTGTGGGAGTGGGCGTCCCGTCAACCGAGAGTATGACATCGCCGCCAAGAACAATGGGTCGGACCATATAGCCCGCACGAAGATAGTCCAAACGATCGCCTCCCTTGATGCCCGCTTTGGCCGCTGGACTTCCCGGCACTACCTCGAACACCAAGATTCCGCGAACCGGTTTCAGGCCCATTTGTTTCGCGAGGTTTGGCTCCAGGTCCATTGACGACTTGATCCCCAGCCAAGGGTAAATAGCGCGGCCCCACTTAATAATTTGGGATGAAACCTTCTTTGCGCGATTGATGGGCACTGCCAGACCAATCCCCGAAAAACTCCCTGTCTGACTGTATAATGCTGCGTTGACCCCGATAACCCCTCCTCTGGAGTCTATCAACGGCCCGCCGCTGTTTCCGGGATTGATCGCCGCGTCGGTCTGTATAAGTCTGGGCAAGGTGCGCTGACCTATCGTGATGTCGCGATTCAAGGCACTTACAAAGCCCGCGGTCACCGTGTTCTGGAGTCCGAAGGGATTGCCGATCGCTATCACGCGTTGGCCCACTTCCAGTTTGTCGGAATCACCCAGCGGCGCCACCTCCATTCCGGCAAAGGGGTCCACCTTGATCACAGCCAGATCGCTGATGGGATCTTTGCCGACCAGCCGGCCCTGGACCTTCTTGCCTCCCATGAAGGTCACTTCCAGCACTTCGGCATTGCCCACGACGTGGCTGTTGGTAAGAATATTGCCTTTGGAATCTAAGACAAAGCCGGTACCTTGCCCGGTCTGAGGTATCACCTGCTGAAAAAAATTCAGAGATAGCGTGGTTGACACTATGTTAACCACTGAAGGACTGATTTCCCTGTAAACTCGCATGACAACGGCTTCACCGGTCTCCAGCGCTTCATAACGCGGTGGAGGGGCCTGGATCACTTGGGGCTTGCCGGAGCTATAACGTTTTAGCCACATTCCAAACACGAGCCCCACGCCGAATATCACGGCGAGCGTTACCGCAATCGACCATTTGCGTGAACCGGTCATCGAAACCAACCTTCTTGCGAAATCGACGGTACAAACTTGCGCAAGTCACGTAGGAAGCGCGCTGCGCGGGACACGAACCATTCCGGCGGGTTGTCCTGTTCCTCCGAATCGTCCTCGTGCTCCCCAGTCGTATAGTTCTCTTTGTAAACAACCAACTTGCCTTTTTGATCCGGCGGATAAAACGCATGCCCAATCGTTTGACCTGTTGGAGAAAGGACCCGGATCATACCCGGATAGACCGCCGTGCCGAAGCCGAGGTGCATGGGTTGGACGAAACCTGCATGCGAGCTTGCAGATGCAGTCACCGCCCTGGTGTCCACAGGGGAAACTTCCTTGAGGTCCGGTCGCGCCAACAGGTCAGGCTCGGCCTCCAGAAGTGCGTTAACGCGGCCACGACTTGATGGGGAGAGGCCTCGTGAGAATACTATCCCCGGCGGGGGCGGGTAGGCCCCTTGAGGCTCGTCCGCGAGGGCCCCTTTCATAAAGTCCATCCATACCGGCAGAGCAGCAGTGCCTCCGTATTCGCGACGCCCCAATGAGACCTTCGCGTCATGCCCTATCCAAACTCCCGTACAATACTTGGGGTTGAATCCTATGAACCAGGCATCGGTGCATTCGTCCGTAGTGCCTGTCTTCCCCGCTAGATCGGCCCGACGGAGCCTTGAAACCGAAGCGGCGGTTCCGGACACGCATACCTGTCTGAGGATGCTGAGCATCAAGTAAGCGCTTTGCGGGCTCAGAACCTTATGGGGCGCGGAACGGCTCAATGACAATTTCGGCGTCTGGGAGCCGCTAAGCAGGCTGTCAATGCCTGTCATGGCACCGGACTTTCGATCCTCATCGCCAAGGGACCGCATTTCTTCCACAAGCCCGGTCTTTCCGCGGGAAATTGGCTCGTGGCTTTCTGAGACGGCGCCAGGACGTTCACTATAACTCGCTGCCGGCCGGGCTTCCGGAGCGTTGGCCACAGCAGCGATGTCCAGCGGCTGCATGGTGTTGTCTTCGAGGACCTTGCCGAAACGGTCCACCACTTTCTTTACTAACACAGACTGGACACGGACCCCCATGTTGGGAAAAACCGTGTAAGCGGACGTAAGCTCAAGAGGGGTGACCTCAGACGCTCCAAGAGCTAGTGAAAGATTTCGACCTAGCGGCGATCTTATCCCCATGGTACGTGCCATCTGTATTGTCGCGTCCATGCCGACGTCCATCAGCAGCTTTACCGCCACGACGTTGCGAGAATGCGCCAGGGCATCACGAAAAGGAATGGGTCCCACAAACGCGCCGTCCGAGTTCATTGGAATCCATTCAGGCTCTCTGGGATCGATCTCCACTGCGATCGGCTCGTCGATTATTAACGTTTGCGGGCTGTATTGAGCCCATTCCAGGCCGGCCGCGTAAACAAACGGTTTAAAGGCGCTGCCGGGCTGGCGCATTGCTTGCGTAGCTCTGTTGAAATTTGATCGCTCAAAATCGAGCCCCCCGACAAGGGCGCGCACGTAACCGGTGTTGTTTTCAATGCACACCAGCGCGCCGCCGGCAGGCGGCAAGGTCCGATGCTCCAGGCTTATGGTGTCACCCTCCACCTTGGTCACCAGGAGTTCCACCATGTCGTTGGGTCGGTAGCGCACAGGGCTTTCAAGCTGCATTCGCAGCCGTGCATCGCCGGCCAGTGCCAAAATGCAGTCTTGAATGTTTGCTTCGGTCTTTTTCTTTCCCTTCTTGGGTTCATTGTTGGCAATTACGACCGCCTGAACCACGTCACCGAGGTTGTAGGAGTCCTTGTCCGGGCTTTTCAGGAACTCTTTCACTTCGGTATTTTTCAGTCTTCGGACGAGGCCCGCGGGTCGTCCCTGTCGTTTTTCCCATGCAAGCGCGCCTCTGAGGAGAGCTTCGGAAGCCCGCTGCTGTAGCGGCAGGTCGCACGTTGTCCAAACTTGCAGTCCCTCGTTGTACAGGCGATGCTCCCCATATTTGGCCGCGATGTATTGCCTGACCGCTTCGGTGAAGTAAGGGACCCGCTCAAAAGGATTAGGCAGGCTTTCTCTGAATCGCGGTGTCTCCGCCATTGCTTCCTGGTATTCCTGGTCGGCAATGAAGCCGTTGTGCAACATTCTTCCCAGAACAAATTCGCGGCGCTTGAGCGCGCCCTCCAGATTTCGCTTGGGGTCGAACCTGGAAGGGTTGGAAACGGACCCAGCCAGCATTGCGGCCTCGGCAATAGTCAGTTCCGCTGCGGTCTTCCCGAAATGAGTTCCCGCGGCGGCTTCAATTCCGTAGGCCCCCCCGCCAAGATAGATTTCGTTGAGGTAAAGCCCCAGGATCTCGTCCTTTGTTAAGGTCTTCTCGATCCTGTGCGCCAGGATGGCTTCTCTTATTTTGCGGGAGATCTTTTTCTCTTTTGTGAGCAAGAAGTTGCGGGTCACTTGTTGGGTTATGGTGCTGCCGCCTTGGGAGAAGTTTCCCAATTCGATGTTTCGCACCAGTGCCCTGAAAACCCCGGGCAAGTCCACACCAGTATGGGAGAAAAACCGCGCATCCTCCGCAGCCAGAAAGGCATTTACGACATGCCTCGGCATGGATGATAGAGGGATGGGGAAACGTTTCTCTTTGTAGAAAACGCCAATCACGGTTCCGTCTTCAGCAAAAAAGTTCGAGACGGTCTTGGGGCGATACGAACGGAGATCGGGAATCCGGGGAAGATCCACGGAATATGTAAGGTAAACGGCCAACCCTGCGCCCAAGGCCCCCCATGTTATGGCGCCCAGGAGCAAGATCGGTATACCCACCATGAGCCAGGCAAGAATCCTGCCCCACGAATGCCTTCGCCTTTTCCTCTCCCCAGAAATCAATTGCCTGACCCCATTGATGCTCCGAGTAATTCCGAGAAGTGTATGTCACAGGCGGCTCCACGTCAAGAAACGTGGGATTTGCCGGGCGGGGCGTAGCTTGCATGTGGCCGGGAGTTTTCGCGAGGGGCTTAACGATCCCGCGTCTTGCGGGACAATCTCCTTTTTCTGACCAACCAAACCGTTGGGATTGCTTGGCTGCGCACACAATGACGTGGCGGGCACGGTTTTTTTCCCGCAGAGCTGCCACCGTATCATATACCGATTCCCAAAAGTAATTTCCGATTGGTTACGGAAAAAAACGGTACCCTACTCAATGCACTAAAATTAGGTGGTTTCTCCGCGACGGGGTGCCACTGCTGGCTTGTCCAGCAGTGCCTGCGAATGAAGCACTGCTGGACAAGCCAGCAGTGGCACCCAAACCATGATCCCTATTTGCTAGATCCTGGTCAAGAAAGGCAGAACTTTTGAGAATCGGGGTGCATTCATTCGCCAAAGGGTCTTTTCCAGAACGCGGCCGTTTTACGGCATTGTCATCAGGTCGGGCCGATTACGTTCCAGCCGAGTATGGCCGCGGGCGAAAAGCCCTTTTCTTGAGCTAGAATGTCGAGGTGAACCATTGCCAGGGGCGCGACTTCCAGCACCATTTCGTCTGCGCGGTCTCTGAGATCAATACTGACAAGATATTTCTTGCACTCGTGACATAATTCGACGCGTTCGAATTCACGGTTTTCGGCAAAATGGATTTCCATTTTGTCCTGGTCGAGCGTCTCACAAAAAGGACACTGCGTCCGCATAAACCCCCAGTTATTGCCGCAGAACGAGCATCGCAATTTGCGATGCCCTTCTTTTCCTTCCAGGAACCCCAGTTCAGGCCATGATCCACATACGGGGCAGTAGCCCTTGAGCCATTCGAGCCCTTCAGGGAACGGCGGGAGCGATTCGGCGAGCTTTTCTGCGAACGGCTTCTCCAGCTGAAAAAGAACGAACCGCAGGGTCGCTGGGTCTACCTTGAGCTTTTCGGCCCAATCTTCAATCCCTGTCTGATAGGCCGATGAAAAACTTTGACCCTCCGGTTCAGAATTGACAATTGCCTCCCTTATTACTCGTAACTGCTCCCCGATCCCTGGAAATCCCTTTTCCATGGCCGGAATCAGCCGATCAGCCGCGTCTTTCAACCATTCCGGCGACAGCGCAAATTCATCTCTGCTGAAAATTGGGACCCCACGTGAAAATTTCACAGGGTCTATGGAAAAATCACTCGGGGCTTCTGCGGGAAGCTCCGCCTTTAACAATGCTCTTTCCACGAAAAGAGCCTCAAACGCGTCCAAGACATTCGCCAATTGGGGAACCTGATTCCGCAAGCGATCGAATGCCTTTTGTATGCGCTCGGATGCTTGTTGGGGCAGCAGAGATGGATTCATCAATCTTCTCCTTTAGAATCACAAAGAACTACCGTTGTGGCTCCATGACAGCCTAGCACACATACGCCTATCCGTCGCTGTCATTGAATCCACAGCGTCGCGTGGCATTGACATCGTTGTAATGTTCACTCAGAGGCCGTCTATTTTAGCAATGAAAGCCGGTCGTTGCGAAGGGACTTTTTGGTCTGGATTTTTGGCGCGGGGACGACGATTTTGGACCCCGGGCGCAGGCGACGTCGAAAATTAATGTCGGGATTGAGTGCTGCCAGTTGCGATTTGTCAGTCTGATAGCGCTTGCACAATTGGAACACATTTTCTTTGGAATGGACTACGTGAACGATATGCGCTTCGCGTGACTCCACAGGGATGCGTTCCAACTGAGCACTCAGGACCTCTTTCTTCCCGAGCGGCACCCGAAGCGGATAGGGCGACCCGTTCGAAGGCGTTTGGCCTCGGATGAGCGCCGGATTCATCTGAACCAGTTTTTCCTGGGTCAGCGCCATAGCTTTTGCCAGACTGTCCAGAGAATAATTTCCTTCGATAGTAGCGAACTCGTGCTTGGCTTCCTGGACTTTTTCAGATCGCGTGGGGAATCCGTATTTTTCAGGATTCTTAGCAATATGAGCCATTGCCTGGAACCGGGGGAAGAACTCTCTGGTCTCCCTCTTCAAACTACGGCTGGTACAAATCTCATCGTACTCATTGGCGTCTTCCTGGCAGAGAACTTTGTTGAGCTTGTTTTCCCCGGAATTGTAGGCACTTAGCGCCAGTCGCCAACAACCGAACATGCCATACAGATCTTTCAGATAAAGCATCGCTGCCTTGGTGGACTTCTCCGGGTCCAGTCGCTCGTCGACCCAACTGTCCACCTTCAAACCGTAGCTGCGCGCCGTGGCCGGCATGAACTGCCACATTCCCAGGGCGTTGGCCGGGGAACGGGCTTCCGGATTTGCGCCGGATTCGAGCATGACCAGGTAAGCTATATCCTCCGGAAGGCCGTGCTCCCTGACCGTAGCTTTCACCACGGGAAGGTATTTTTCGGCCCGTGCCAGGTAGTGCCTCATGGTTTCTCTCTGCCGATATGCATATTCACGGACGAAATGCCGTACCCTATCCGTTCGTTCATCTATGGGCAATGGAGGGAATGAGGTCGGTTTGGTGGGCGATGTCGGAGAATTCTTCTTTTGGTCCGAGCCGAGCGCTAGAGCCCTAGAAAACGCATTGCAGACGATGGGCTTATATTCCAGGTTCTGCTTGACCATCGACGCTGTGGAGCCGCACCCGCTCAGCGCTAGAGCACTGGCCGCCAGCATCAACAGCCCCGCGAAGGCACCTCGTCGCCGGAGAAAGATCGCAGCAACGCCCTCGATTCTCCTCAACGGACTCACTGCAAACCCTCCAGTGCAGAAGCTGAAATCATTGCACAATACCGCATCATGGCGGTCATGATCATAACATAGAAATTGGCACTGTCAACGCGAAAAGGCTGGTACAGGCCGCGCGGTGCGATACTTTATACCGATTCGCTTTCAAAAAAGGACTTAGCTCTCCAGCTTTTTCCGGGACTGATCTGGTTCCCGTGTCAGTGGCACGCAATTATTTCAACTTCACACTGGCGTTGGGTGGTACGGACATGCCCGAGCAGGTCCGTGCTTCTTTGCTGCGATGATGCAAGGTTCACTGCAAATCGGTATTGCACAGAAGCTTAGCTTTGGATTTCACGGAATTCTGGCCACAACCCGATTTATCGAGGTTTCCAGCTCCCCATCTCTGGACCGGAGCACCAGAGCCGCAGTGACTAATCCAACCCGGCTCTTCGGGTCAAGCGGCACCGTGTTGCCCGGAAGTGTCCCGAGGCTCCATTCGATTTCCAGGACTGATCCGCGATGGCTCTCGACCAGTTTTGCCGTGATCTCCTTCCGGTACGGAGCGGCCTGGCTTTCATGCCACCGAGCGATTGTCCCCACTGAGTCTCGGGCGTAGGCCAAACATTGCACCACGACACTTTCAACCAAGTGCAAATCTTTTTTCACAGGCGGCAGATTGCCGGCACACTGTAATGCGACGCCAATCCCGCGCTTGACAAACTGGTTTTGCATAAGGTCGTAAATTCGCTGGAAAATATGACTTATGTTGGTGCCTTGGAGATAAAAATCGGTGGCCGAGTCGCTGAAGGATCGTAAGCTCCCAATCATCTGTGTAGCCCTCTGAACCTGAGAGGAGATTATTTCCAGCCTTTGATTAAAAAAAGTCCTTTCCGCCTCGGGCAACGAACTCCTCTCCACCTTTAATTGGATCACCTGAGCCGCTATCACGATGGCATTCAGGGGTTGGGCCATCTCGTGAGAAAAGCCTCCGAAGACCTCTTCCAAGGAAGCAAAATGAAGCAGGTCTTCTTCGGGCGGTCCATTGTCTGGCATTATTCCTCCTAGGGAATCGTCACGGCCGGCGACGCACGACCGAGACCGGCTCTGTATGGCGGACGGAACCAAGAATTAGTCTCAGTCTAGCATATTCGAAAAGTTTGGTATTGCAAGGTTTTCCGAACCGCAGTAGCGAAATGCCCCCAGGAACTCAAATAAGGCTGGCCGTCCGACTCCTGCTTGCTTTTCCAGTGTGATTATCCTATGGTGCAGCCGTGTTCCGGCAGTGCTCTTTAAGCGGATTGTCTTCGACGGCAGCGGAACAATGATTACTTGTGGCCCACAAGAAGACGAGGTCTAGAAATGAAGTATATTTGGTGGCTTATAATTCTTTTAGGAATCATGACGCTTAATGCTTTTGCCCAACCGGTCACTACTGAAAAAGGTGGAGATGTTCTGGCTAAAGTGGGAAATCAAACAATCACCCGCGAAATGCTGGATAGCATCATCTCTACGATTCCGGAGGAAAATCGAGTCCCTTTCCTGACCCCGGACGGCCGGAAAAAGATACTGGATGAGGTGGTCTCTTTCATGCTCTTTGCCCAAGCAGCCGCGACCGAAGGAATGGACAAGGAACCGGCCATCAAGACGCGCCTCGATTACGCGCAGACCGAATACCTGGCACGGGAATACTTCAGGCGTCACCTGGCCAAAACGCCGCCGGTATCCGAAGAGGAGCTGGCTGCATACTATAAAGAGCATATCGGGGAATTCAAGCCCCCTGAAGAGGTTAAGGTCCGCCACATCCTAGTGAAGACCGAGGCCCAGGCGAATAAGATCCTCGATGAGATCAAGTCCGGCAAAGACTTCGCCGACCTTGCCAAGAAGCACTCAATTGACCCGGCGGCTGCCGCGGGAGGGAAGCTGGAATTGCCTGACGGCAAAGACTGGCTGCCAAAGGGTTCCTTTGAAAAATCATTCGAGCACAGCCTGTTCAAGATTCAGAAAGGCGAGGTTGGTGGGCCGGTAAAAACACAGTTCGGCTGGCACATACTGAAAGTGGAAGATCGCCGCCAGCCGGAAACGCGCGCGTTAGTGCAAGTTCGCGGGCTTATCAAGAATCGCCTTCAGGATCAGAAGAACTCTCAGACCCACAATCAGCTTACTGAAGAGCTTAAGAAAAAAATTCCTGTGGAAATCAAGTAACCGCATTGAAATGACCGGCCGGCACGAATGCCTCCAAAGACAGGAAATCGACGCAAGAGCCCGCGTTCCGCGCGTGTGTATGATAGCGAGGGACGCGGTTTTTCTATAGCAGGTGCCAACTGTAATGCGATTGCCCATGAAGAGGCCTATTGCGTCGAAACGGCAATTTCAGGTGATCTCTTTCTAGCAGTGGCACCCAAACAACAATACTCATCCATACAAGGCCCTATGCAAAAAGACCAAAATTCTGGCAATGCCTATTAATCCGTCGGCCCGGCAAACTCGCTGTCTGAATAGGAAGGCGTTTGGAGATTTCCATGACACCGAATAACCTTTGCCTCTCATTCCAATGCTACACGGCGATGTGTCATCTGCCGAAGGGCAACGTTTTTCAAGAGGAAACATCAATGTCGCGTCCACCGGTTTTATTCGGCAGCTTACGTGCCGAGACCTTGGCGAAAAGATGGCAGACGGTCCGAATCTTCTTGTCTTGGGTCCTAGCTGTGGCCATCTTGCCGGCCTTTTTCTTTTCAAATCCGGCCGCAGCTTCTCAGGATCAATCCAAATCCGGACAGTCTTCCAACGCTTCCTCCAAAGATAGAAACGAAATAGGCCCTGCAAAACTTTTTGAAGCCGTTTCCGGATACATTGACGGTTTCCACCGGAATCCTTCCAAAGATTCAAAAGAAAACCTGCGAGGTCGGAAGGAGCAACGACGAGGGTTTAGCCAGGCCAAGACGGGGGATGGGGAACCTCGAAGGGTCCTTAAGAAGGAGGAAGACCTGGCACGGGCTCGAATGCAAAGACAAGAATGGGAGTTGGCTGTCGACCCATTGGAAAGTGCCTTAAAGGGCGCAACCTACGCTGCGTCCAGCGACGATACCTCAAGACTCAAATTGCTGCTGCAGGCCGCCCAAGGCAATGCGGGTAAAGCATCTCAAGACAAGTCTCCTACGCCGGGAGAAGTCATCAACAGCATCGGGATGCGTCTGGTGTTGATTCCTGCCGGTAGTTTCACTATGGGAAGTTCCGAGGCGGAGATCCGTCGAATTCAGAACGACTGGAACGTCCAGGAGAGCCTGATCCAGCGGGAGGGGCCGGCCCACAAGGTGCGGATCTCGCGACCCTTTTTTCTTGGCAAATACCATGTCACAGCGGGGCAATTCAAACGGTTCGTTCAAGAGACCGGATACAGGACCGTTGCTGAAAAACAGGGGTGGGGCTGGGTTTACGATGATTCGAAGAAGCATTGGGCCAAAAAACCAAGCGCGTCCTGGCGGAATCCAGGCACGGAAGCCCGCGAGGACTATCCTGTCAGCCTGGTGTGTCACGAGGACGCTGAAGCCTTCTGCCAATGGCTGAGTAAAAAGGAGCAGCGACAGTACCATCTGCCGACCGAGGCTCAGTGGGAATACGCTGCGAGGGGAGGAAAGGAAGGCGAAAGATACACATGGGGCGATGAATACCCGGATGGGAAGCGGCTCAACGTAGCGGATAGAAACTCGCCTGTGCCCTGGGCTGATCGAACTCTAGACGACGGCCACGCGCGTCTAGCTCCAGTGGGCAGTTATGAGCCAAACAGCTTCTGGCTATACGACATGCTCGGCAACGCGTGGCAACTCTGCTCCGATCTATATGACCCCAAGGCGTATGAAGAGGCAAAATCAGCCTTGGCTGTGGATCCCACGGGCCCTCGCCGCGGGAAAAAGAAAGTTGCAAGGGGAGGTTGCTGGGCGTTCGGCGCGGGGATTGCCCGAAACGCCTTTCGCTTTGGCATCGACCCTGACACGGGCACGGACATGTCCGGATTCCGTGTCGCAGTGGTTGCCGCTCCGGATGAGACGCCTCAAAGTGGGGCCGATGACCGGAATCAACAGGAGGCGCTGTGGCGCCACGGGCAGGTCACACCTCTGATGGATCGCGTAAAGGACCTGGTGGCAAAAGGTCGCCGCATTGAAGCGCTCAGGGTGATCGAAAAAGCGAGCGCGGCGGGTTCCAAGGAGACAGATCTTGCCGAGGAAACTAACGCTTTTGCCAAGCGGGTGCTGGAAGCCCTGGTGGATGTGACCGGAGATAAGAGCGGTGAAGCATTCACTAATTCGCTTGGCATGAAGATGATACGCATACCCTCGGGAGCATTTGTCATGGGCAGCTCCGAAGCCGACATCTCATGGGCCATGGGGGCACTTTCCCAGGGGCAGCCCGTGAACCTGGAAAACGAATTTCCTTTTCATAAGGTTCGAATCTCCAGGCCTTTTTTCATGTCCTCGACCGAAGTCACCGTGGCCCAGTTTCGAGAGTTCGTGAACGAGACAGGGTACATTACCGACGCGGAGGATGAAAAAGGGGGCCAGGTCTTCAACACTGAAAGCAATCAGTTTGAGCGGAAGGCAGGGACTTCGTGGAAAAACCCGGGCTGGACGATTTCTTCTGACCAGCCGGTGACTATGGTGTCGCACAACGATGCTCAGGCCTTCGTGGAGTGGCTTACAGCCAAAGAAAAGGTGCCGTACAAACTTCCTACCGAGGCCCAGTGGGAATACGCCGCCAGAGGGGGACTGCCCATGGCTCAATTCCCATGGGGTGACGCTCTGCCCGACGGTCGAAGGGCCAACTACGCGGACAAAAACACCGACTTCGCTTGGCGAGATAGGACCGCGGATGACGGCTTCAAATATGTTGCCCCCGTGGGCAGTTATGAACCGAATGGGTTCGGCCTCTATGATATGGGCGGAAACGTCTTGGAGTGGGTAAGGGATTACTACAGAGAGGATTATTACCGGTTCAGCCCTGAAGTGGACCCGGAAGGCCCCGGTCATGGTGAGAACCGGGTGATGAAAGGCGGCGAGTGGACTTTCGGACCTGTTAATCTCAGGTGCGCCTTCCGCGGTTGGGCTAGACCGGACCTTGCTTTCTACAACAGCGGCTTCCGCGTGATTATCGAGATGACCAGTCCGCAGAGGACCTTCCATTTCGCAGACGATTTTCTGACCAAGTCGTGGGTGCCCGGCCCGGACCAGAGGGCTGTGGCCAGCGCCATGGCAAAGGAGAAGGAGCGACAGGCAAAAGTCGTCCCAGCTGACCGGGCCACCGGCTCAAAGACGCTCCCGGCTCCGCATGTAGAACCCGTGAGCGGGGTCGTGGTTCTGGACTTCACGCCCAAGTCGGACGCCAAAAAGGCCGGAATGGCACGAGGGGACGTTATCATCGAATACCATGGGGTGCGGGACCTGACAGCGGAGAAATTCCTGGCCCTCACGGCGAAGACTAAAAGAGACAAAACCCATCCTGTGGCGGTTTTCGTACGGGACGGATACGAGTACTCGTTGCGCTTGCCCTCGGGCTCCATCGGGATTTCGGTCATGGATACTACAGTGAAGGGGCCGTTCAAGAAGCCGGAACCTCGTCCGGACCGCGCACCCACGGGAGACAAAGACCAGAAATCCCAGCCCCAGGACTGGACGTGATTCGCGGTTGCCCGTCCCAAAATGCCGATAGCAGCAGGCTGGAAAGCCTGCCCTACAAAAGCGGTCTACCCGCCCCAGGACTGAATTCCAACAAAATCTTTCAAAAAAGACTGGCTTTTTTAACAACATGTGATAAAGAGGCCCGGAAAATCATTTCCCGAGGTGCTTCTCATGGCAAAGATCCTTCTGATGTTACTTCCAGTCATGCTCTGGGCTGCTTCGGCATGTTTCGGGCAGGCACAGAAGGAAGAAAAGAAACTCATACAGGTGAAACCGAGCTATCACGAAGCGTCTTACGTGCCTCATGCGGGAGATCAGGGGCCCGGCCCCGTGTTTCCCGCGCCGCCCACACCCAGGGAACAGATGTACATTTTTTGGATATTGGGAAAGATGATTAGTTTTCCAATTGATAAAGTGGAATCTTTCATCCGCGAACGTGCGGCCCGACCGGCCAAGGGAGCGGAGGCCGCTCCTGCTGCGGCTGCCTCCGCACCGAACCCGTTCAATTCGGTGAATTGGAAAGAGATCCCCCCCGCGCCCCCTGCAAAAGCCTCCACCGCCGCCAAACCGTGATAACAACCGGTGGTCAAACAATAGATGATGTGCCAGACCAAGTCCGGACCTGACCGTGATCAAGTCCGGACGAATTCTCTCCTAATTGGTTCTCTCTGTTTACACGCGTTGCCAAAAGTTTTGCCCGATTCGAGATAGCCTTTGCCCAATGCGCGTTCACAAAAGCGGCATTAGCAATGGCCGGCAGGGACGCCCGCCAAGTTCACTTGTACGAAAGCGCACTGGTGCTAGACCGTCATACCGGCGATCCCCAAGTTTACCCCGGTGAAAACCGGGGCCGGAATCCAGTCTTTTCAATCCCGCATTCCGGGCGGGACTGGACCTCGGCTTTCGCCGTGGTAACGGATGATCAATAGGTCCCGAGTTTTGGCAATCACTATAAAGTCAAACCCGCATCAGTAATTGACTGCTCCCTTATCCGTCTCCTGGGGATTCAGGACCTTGTGCTTGCACTTGGGACACTGCAAGACCGGCCCCTCTTTCTTACTGACCCGTTGCTCCATGAGCGGGGAATCGCACTCGGGATTGGGGCAGGGTACGCTCACGGGCTTGTACCAGAGGGAATAGTCACATTCGGGATACCGCGTGCACGAGTAGAAGATCTTCCCTTTTTTTGTGCGACGCTGAGCAAGCTCACCTTGATTGCATTTCGGGCACTTGACCCCTGTGGTCAGCGGACGCGCGCTGCGGCATTCAGGATAACGAGAACACGAAAGAAAGGGCCCGCTGCGCCCGCGCCTGACAACCATGGGGGAACCGCACCGGGGGCAAGTCTCGTCCGTGGGCGTGGGCTCGGTTTTAGCTGAGGTATCCGACGCGAGATTTCGCGTGTACCCGCACTCCGGGTAAGCAGCACATCCGATAAATAGTCCATAGCGACCCGAGCGAACCAATAAGGCGCCCCCGCATTCGGGACAGACGGCCGATGTCGGTATTCCTTCCCTCTTGATGCTTTTCATGGCCCTTTTGGCTTCATCCAGGGCTGACTGGAAAGGCGCATAAAAGTCCTGGAGGGTTTCCTTCCATGAGGCTTTTCCCTCCTCAATAAGGTCCAGCGAATTCTCCATTTCCGCTGTGAATCTTGTGTTTACCAATTTGGGAAAACTTTCCACTAGAAGCTTTGCGATAATTCGTCCCAGCAGGGTGGGGTGGAATTTCTTATCTTCCAGCTCAACATACTTCCGCTTCTGAATGGTGGTTACGGTTTCGGCATAGGTCGAAGGACGCCCAATTCCTTGCTCTTCCAGTTCCTTGATGAGAGTCGCTTCGTTAAAGCATGGGGGCGGCTGGGTGAAATGTTGCCGAGGGGAGAGTCTCTCTAACGCAAGGGTGTCGCCGGGTTTGAGAGGCGGCAGCCTTCTTTCTGCATCGTCCCGATCACCATTTTGGCTGTCTGATTCTTCGTCCGCGCCCTGTCCGTAAATTCTCAGAAACCCGTCAAATTTCATGATCGAGCCTGTGACTCGAAACGTCAGATTGCCTGATTTGATGTTTGCCGTGGTCATGTCGAATACCGCCGGAGCAGCCTGACTTGCAACAAAACGATTCCATATCAGCGTGTACAGAGCGAGTTGCGCCTTATCGAGAAAGCGAGCCACCTTCTCCGGCGGAAGGTCCATTGAAGTCGGCCGGATCGCTTCATGAGCCTCCTGCGCGGCTTTTCCGCTCTTGTAAAAGTGAGGCTTCGCCGGCAAATAGCCGGGCCCGTACTTCTTTCCAATGTACTCTCGGACCGCGGTCAAGGCTTCGGGGGCTATGCGTGGGGAATCGGTTCTCATATAGGTTATCAGGCCGACTGGACCCTCGGTACCAAGTTCGATTCCCTCATAGAGTTTCTGGGCTATCCGCATAGTGCGGCTGCTGGTCAGTCTGAGCTTGCGGGAGGCCTCCTGTTGAAGGGTGGATGTAATAAAGGGCGGGGTAGGCTTGCGACTCCTCTCGCGTCGTTTAACCTCCACCACCTCGAATGGTTTTTGTCGCGCGGCGGCAACGAGTCTTTCGGCTGTGGTGACATCGGCGATTTCTATCTTTTCGCCATGCTCTTCGACAAGTTTGACTTCAAAGGCGGGGGGGGAGCCCCCGCGCAAAGTCGCGGTCACACTCCAATACTCTTGCGGGACAAAAGTATCGATCTCATCCTGACGGTCCACGATGAGCCTCAAGGCCACGGATTGAACGCGGCCCGCGCTGAGCCCGTATTGCACTTTGTCCCATAGCAGTGGACTCAACTGGTAGCCAACTATGCGGTCAAGTATTCGCCGAGCTTGTTGAGCGTTGTATTTCTTCTCATCCAATCTTGAAGGAGACTGTATAGCTTCTTTGATGGTCTTTTCCGTCAATTCGTTGAACAGCACACGGAAGATGTCCTTTTTCGGCTTATGAAGCTCTTCACTGAGATGCCAGGCAATGGCCTCTCCCTCGCGGTCCGGGTCTGTGGCCAGAAGCACCCTGTCGGCCTTCTGGGCAGCGGAGCTGAGTTCCTGCACCACCTTTTCTTTTCCGGCAATGACCTTGTATTCCGGAACAAAGCCCTCTTTGACCTTTACACCCAGTTCCTTTTCGGGAAGGTCCTTGATATGGCCCACCGAAGCCTTCACTTCATAGCCCGACCCCAGATATTTTTTTATCGTCTTTGCTTTGGCCGGTGATTCGACCACTACCAAGGTCTTGTTCATTAACCTACTCCTCACTGCAATCGGGACGCCCGGAGCGACACCGGGAACAGAATCCTTTTCGGCAAGCTGCTTCCAAACCGGGAATTTCGGGAAATTCCCTGCCCACAGCCACATCGGCATGAACCGTGCTCATAAAGCAGTCAGTTTTCCGCTAAGCTTGCCACTCAATATTCTTAAAAATTTCGAGCACCGCGCAAGAAAGTCAAGGGGGCCCTGCCGTCTTACCAAACGCGGTTGGCTAATTCAATGAATTAGCGCAGAATTCTCGCGAACATCTTGCCGGGGTACTGTCTGACCAACCCCTTCAATTCGAGTTCCAAGAGGGTCCCCGAAAGCTTCCCGACCTCCATCTTCAAGGTCTCACAGAGTAGGTCGATGGGCACCGGGTCCGGATCGAGAGATCCCAGAACCTGTTCAGCCATGTCCGACAGTTCCTGATCACGGTCCCCTTCCGCGTCGAACAGGTTTGCCTGCGGCTTGACCGGCTGCTGAGTAAACAGCGATGCCAGCACATCGTCAGCCGATTCAACGATGCCTGCCCCCTGCTTGAGCAGGTTATGAGGACCCCATGACCGAGCGTCCATCACGTTTCCCGGTACCGCGAACACGTCCCTGTTCTGATCCAGAGCGTGGCCCGCTGTAATAAGTGAACCGCTGTTGCGCGTTGCCTGCACCACGACAACGCCTTTAACAAGACCCGAGACTATCCTGTTCCTGCGATAGAAGTTGGTGGCCAAAGGAGGAATTCCGGGTCTAAATTCACTGACGACCGCTCCAGAGCCTATCATTTCGTCAACCAGAGGCTTGTTTTCCCGAGGATAAAGCACGTCTATTCCGCAGCCCAAGACCCCGATTGTTCTTCCACCCTCATTCAACGCGGCCCTGTGGCACGCGGTATCAATTCCTCTGGCCAGGCCGCTGACAGCGGTAACGCCTGCTCTGGCGAGCCCTCGGGTAATCTGTTCGGTCATCTCCAGCCCATAACGGGTGGGATTCCTGCTCCCCACTAGCGCCACTGCCCTGGAATCCTCCAATATGATTCGACCTCTCACAAACAAGAGGGCCGGTGGATCATAAATCTCTTTCAGATTCGGGGGATAGTCCGAATCCCAACGGGTGACGACTCGAACCTCAAGTCTTTCGAGGACCTCGATGTCTTTTCTAATTTCGTCTTCCGGTGGACGGAAACCGGCGATTGTCTCGGCAAGCTTTTCTCCTAATCCGGCTCGATGACTGATCTCTTTGGCAGTGGCCTGCATTGCCCTGCCGGGGCTCCCAAAAGCGTCGTACAAACGGGCCATGGTCAACGGACCGACCCTGGGAATCCGATCAAGGGCCAGCCAATCGTACAAAGTGGCATCAGTGGGCCGAGAATCATCCGCCATCAGAGTTCACTCTTCAGCTTCGGTATCAGCAGAATGGCCATGCGACTCCCCCGCTGACCGAGTTGCCAGGTCAGCGGCACTCAATAAGGTCTATATTCCGCAGGCTTGGGTGCCACAGACCGCGCCGGCCGGAGCGCGATTCTTCATTCCAATATTCCACGTTTGATAGCGAATTGATATGAAAAGTGTCAATCGCGCAAGCCCGCGGTCCGCGAAACTGACCGTCGGCCCGAATTGCAACAACAATTTTGCCTGGAACGGAACGGCAGGTACCGTAGAGGAGCCGGGCTTAGTTGTCAAGGCTCGTGCAATGACAAGCGGCAGGGAGATCTAGTAAATCTCGGAGTGGGCGAGCATCAAAGTGCTTCGCTGTTAATTTGTTTTCGGCCTCTAATCCGAAACACTCTTGATTATGTCACCGGGCAAGATTTCTTCCCGCGACCTGGTAATGAGTAGAGTTGAATTCTTTTCAAAGGCTTTCAATACCATTCCCTCACCCAAGTACGAGTCCGGCGTCACCAGTCGGCGGTTGGAGAAATAGGGATCAGCGATCGGTAATGCCGGGCGATAAATGTTGACCAGAATCCCCTCCTTCATGCCGTCGCACTCCCCTCGATCGATAAAAACAATGTCGTTCTCAAGGTTGTGAACATCTTTGTAAAAGGTGTCCACATCCCTGGTCGCCGAACGCAGAATGGTGCCGGTCAACATCCGATGAGTTTTGGTAGGGACTATTTCACGATTCTTGGGTGCAAACAAAGATATCCTGTCACCCTTTTTAATCTCCTCGTAGGAGTCAAGCACTATGGCCGTGATCAGATCGTGACCGGTGCTCGTTATTTCCACCTCTCCGATGACTTCGCTGAAAAAGCCAATCTGCCTATTCGGATTGAGCGGATGGGTTACAGGACCGCGATCTCGATAGACTCCGAACCGGTCACCGACAAGAATGGCCTGCTTTTTTGACGGACGAAAGCGAATGTAAAGAAGGTCCCTCTCAAGAAAATGGACCTTGGTGCCTTCAGGAGAGGCTACTATGTATCCCCAGACCTGATTGGGCCGCAAAGTCAGCTTGTACCGGAAATATTTCTTGTCGTACGGTATGCCCTTGAAAGGCACCCTGGTAATCACGAACTGGGCTTCAAATGGAATTCCCGTGGGCGGCGAATAGAACTGATTCACGACCGGCGCGGAGTATCTCTGGTGATAAAGGTCCACGGTAGTTCCCGGTATCAAGGGCTGTTTTTCCGCGGCGGTGCCGGTCCCTTTTAACCTGACCGCGGGGTTCTGGTTCCAAAGGAAAGGCCATAAAGCCGGGTTGGTATAGTAGTGGCCGGCAATGCCGTAAAGGGTATCGCCTCGTTGCACCGTATATTGGCCCTCCGGCCTGGGGAAGAGTTCGAAGGCGCCTGCGGGCGTTGTGAGGCATGGGATCAGCGCGGTGACCACAGCCGGCAGGATGGCTAACAAGTATTTTCTGAGCATCAGGAGCCTCCGGGAGTCATTTCCAATAAATTGATTTAACTATATCGTATAACACTCTATTTTTTTATATATTTTTTGTGGTAATTTGTCAAGGATTTTGCGCGACAGACCGGACAAAATCAAAAAGGCCGGTCCGAAAGAACCCCATGTGGCGTGATGTGGGAGGGTCCAGATGGAAATGGCGCGACCGGGCATGTAACAGTTGCCGAAACAAATGTTCGATAACGTGGTCCGGTCGAGTCTGTTGCCGGCAACAATCGGCGGGCATAGCCCGCCGCAATGTGGTGATTGGCAAAGGTGGTGGGGGAAACCGATGGCTTTTAAGAATACCCCCGGATTTGATTCGGACAAGAATTCCGGCAACCGGCATATCTGCCATACAAAGGAGTGGCCGAAAAGGAGGTTCTTTCGCAATCGATGCAACGCGCCAGCCTAATCATGGCGTTCGCGCACAAAAATGTCGGACGTCAAGAAATTCCTTAGGCCAGCAGGCGATCCACCGGCATGAGCATCAAGTCTCGTGGCGAAATGTTTTCGAGGAGGTCCTCGAGGCTGGCGCCCTGAGAAACTTCTTCAATTCGCTCGATGATATCGTGGTATCGGTTTCCCAGGCCGCGCAGGACTGCCAATTTCTGCTGGATGGAACACTCAGGGACAAAGGTCACATGCAACAGTAATATACCCTCGCCGTCTCCTTTTTCGTCGTCGAAAAGAGGGACCAACACAAGGTTTTCCTCCCCGCTGGCGCCTGAAGCCCATATGGCCCGCTCGACTCTCAGCACTGTGCGTTTGCTGCCACCCGCCACTCTGGGTTCGTCGTATCGAGAAGCTTTCCCCTCGCACCAACCGAATCTCGCAGCCACCTGAACCCAGGGCGCTTCGGCAGTCAGGTCGGCACGCTGCCCGTCAACCGTTCGCAGCTTTCTGTAAAGCATGCCGCCGGTCACCTCTGAAACGATCGGTGCAATCGCTCGAAGCATCCGGCGATCCTGCTCTCTGATTTGGGAAGGAAAGACCGGGAGGTACTCCAGTGCAGTCATGATCAGCGTGGGCAGCATCTCCTGAGGCCTGGAAATTCCCACTGTCACGGTTTTCGCCTGATGGCGAATGGTATCGACGGGTCTGGTCATCTCTTCCGCTGCTTTGCTGAGGACGATGATCCCTTCTTCGATTGTTTCCCTGGCGAATTCCGCGGGCGCGAGTTCGGGTTCCAGGCTGGCCGCATAGGTTGACAGGGCCGCGACTGTGGAAGCCGGCAGCGAGGCGTTCATTTCCCCGGTTGCGACCAGTTTCATCAGGTCGTTTAACCGCGCTCGGACGATGCCAGGGTTCCAGGATTCGGGGTCTTCCAGCATCTGGGTCAACAGGGTGCGGGCCTTCCTGAATTCTTCCGCGCCGGCGTCGATTGCTTTTGCAGCATAGAATCCCCACATGTGCCCGGCAACGGTGGCCAGCACAAATCCCAGGCCACCGCCTATGACCGGCAACTCGATGAGTTTCTCCGCAGGCTCTCTGAAGCGTTTCTCTCCCCGGGCACAGAAAACGATAGGTTTCCCGTTATGGGCCTTGAAAATGGCCACTTCCTTCGCCGTGTCCTGAACTATCTGTTCCGGCAGGTCATTAGCCACCACCAGCGTCAGGGGTTCTGTGGAGAGGTCGATATGCTTTTTGTCTTCCGTGAAGTCGCATGGGATAGACTTATAGCAAAGCTCACTCAGCTTGATTCTGATTTCGTCGGCCGCAATCTTGTTTGGGCCGTTTCCCACGACTGCCCAGTTTCGACTGCTGGGTCCGTATTTTTCAGCGCAGTCTTTCAAAACCTGGTCCTGGTTCAGCACCCACTCGATGTCGGCAGGAAGTCTCTCCAGTTCATGAATTTCTTGATATATCTCTTCGTCTTCGAGGGTCCCGAACTCTTGAGCCAGCAGCAAAGCGGTCAGTTTGCCAGCGGCAATTTGTGAGTAAAAGGCCTTGGTTGACGCCACGGCCATTTCCACGTCCCTACCGTCGCCCGTATAAAAGTGCGAGTTGGATTTGGCCACAAGCGGCGAGTTGCGCCGATTGACGATGGCGTGAATCCAGGCCCCCTGTGCTCCTGCCACGTCCACCGTGCGGTTGGTATCCGTAGTTGTTCCGCTCTGAGAGATTGCGATGAGCAGCGTGTCCGACAAAGGATCGTCCGTTAGAAAGCCGGACATTTCAGAGGCTTTGCACCAACCCACGCTAATACGTGCTTTCGCCAGGCCCCTTTCCACCAGGTGGGCAACCCCCATCGCGGCTATTGAAGCCGTCCCTTGGCCTATGACCATTACTCGCTTTATGGAGGGCAAATTTGGATCTCGAAGGCGAGCCACCAGGCCGGAAAGAGTGCCGTGGCCATCTCTGATGAAGTCTATCTTGCCTCCCACCTTGCGGTATTTTCCTTTAATGGTTTTGCGCACGCTGGATGGAGCTTCGTGGATCTCTTTTTCGAAGTAGTAGCTGTAAGAACCTCTATAAATGTCTCTGGAGTGAATGTATATCGGGTCTGCCTTCATTTCGAACGGCCCGGCATCGTCAAGGTACCTCCCGGGGAGCAGCACGTTCCCAGAATTCCCCACCGTCACGGTCACCTGAGTACCTCCCCCCTCGGTGCCGCTCAGCGCGTATGAACGTCGAGTTCGTGAGGCAAGACCGTAGACCTCGGATGCCATTATCACCCCATCCTTGATCAGGCCCACAAAAAGACTTTGCCCGCTACCCTTCTGGCCCAAGAACAGGCAAGAAGGATAATCCGGATGCTGCATAACGACCGCAAGCGACCCTTCACAACTCTTCATGAGGGCTGCAAATCTGGTTTCAGGCGAGGCCGAAGGATCGGTGCCAAGACGGTAAAAGACCGGCAGAATCTTGGCATCGGTGGTGACCAACGGGTCAATCGCGAACCCTTGCCCGTGGACCACCGTTTCCATCAGCGTGTGATAGTTGTCCACATCCCCGTTGAGTACGAATTGCGCTTCGCTATCATTGACCGTGGCCTGGTGCTCCCTCCCGCACAGGATACCGTCCGCCGGATGGCAGTTTGACAAGCTTATGATTCCGTTTGAGGCCCACCTGGTGTGCGCAATGATATTGACTTGGCCGGTAAGGCCGGCCACTGTCCATAGGACTTCGTCTTTTTGGATCGCGCTTCTCAGCGCCGCGGTATTTTCGCCCAGTCGGCCCACCAGGTTGGCCACTTTGTATACAAACGTGTACACTTCTCGCCCATCGCCTAATTTCGTGACCGAGCCGCTGCTTTTGACACCGCCTTCGGTCTTCTCCGGTATCTCAAGGGGTAGGGTCATGGAGCAGCCCGCCGGTACAGAGGCAGGAGCGGACGGCAAGCCACACTGTATTGCGATCCCGGCAGAGTCGCGGCCTCGGACCTCAAGACGGTCCAAATTCTCCATAACGCCTTCCACTGCCCAGGCCACAAAACGCAGGGAGCGGGTTAAAGTCTCGGAGGTGAACCTCTCAGGTATAAGTCCGGTGGTTCGTGCAACGCTGCCCAAAACCTCTTCTCTAATCTGCCAGAGACAGTCGCGGGTATCTTCACTGACCTGCTCCAGCTCATCCGTGCGTCCTTTTTCGGCCATATACTCAACGATTCGGCTCTCGGCCTGTTCCAGGAGTGCTGCTATCTTTTCCACTTGGCCGAGAACTGCCGGGTCTTCGACGAGCGCAAGGTGCAAGGCGAAAGACATGAGGTCATCAAATCTGTCAACAAGTTCTTTGAGAGGATGCGCAAGGCTTTCCAGCGGCTCCGCGGAAGACGGCCATTTTTCCAGGTCGCGTAAGATTCCGTCGAGCCACGATAAATCGGTTTGTTTAAGCCAAACCTGATTGCTCAAGAATCCTGCTATTCCGCACATTCAATTTCCTTTCTCATTGGTTTAGCCTTATGCACAACAATTGCCGGTTACTCACCCGCGTCTCGCAACTCACATGGCGATCAGCCTTTGGGAGGCTCCCACAACGTCTTTGCGCTATAACCAACGGCCACGGTCCTCATTGCTTTGTAGTGGGGGTGATCTTTTGAGGTAAGGGAGCGGGTCTGGCTTCTCGAGGTGAGGCCAGGGGCATAGGACGAAAGATCGCTCTGAGGTCCGAAGACGTAGAGGCCGAAATCAGGCCGTCTGCCTTTAATTTCAAAATCCTGTCCTTTTTCACCGAAGCATCGGCTTTCAGGAACGACTGGTCATCTACAAGAATCCTCCAGACCGAAAGCTTTTCGAATTCTTTCTTGGTTAAAGAAGAAATAATGCCCTTCCGCTCCAAATCTCTCAACTTCACTAGCCGATCATAATGAGAGGCCTGTTGATATTCTTTATCCATGGCCAGAGCTTCGGCGACGAGGACCCCTTCGGTCGGAATTCTATAATGCTCGCCCACCAGGTCCTCATCCTTCAGCTTCTTGAGCGCGATCAAGGCCTCCAAGGGGGCCATGTTCTGATAGGATTTGGCGCCGGTTATGATGCCGCCCGCATAAATGCGCGCGTACGTCAAGGAGACAGACCAGTCCACGAGGTTCTTTTTCGCCAGCGAACCGAGGAGTTCCAGTTTCTTATGCGGTGAGGCCTTCAAATAGGGTGTCTTATCAACCAGGTATTCGGCCAACAGGACGCGATTGAGGAAATCCCTTTGAATCGGGAGATTCTTGAGCTTTCCGTCGTTCGTCAACTCGGCCCATCGTTTCAACCTTTCCAGGGGATCAGAAGGCTCTCTGAGATACCTGTCCCCCCAATCCAGAAGGATAAACCTCATGTCCGAGTCTCTCAGCCTTTTGGTACGGAGCAATTCCGACGCCAATCGGAGCTGTTGTAGAGGATCTTTACCCTTGAATTGAGAGGACTCTATGACGCCGGAGACCAGGTCAAAGCCTTCAAACGCGTTGACACCGCCTGCAAACAGGAGCACTCCTATTGCAACGGCACCAACAAAGGCTGCACGCCATAGGTCTTTGACATGGAGACTCTGACTTCCGGTTCGAGAACGCCGAGAACTGGTCATGGGTGGCTTCTGAATGCCTCGACTTTCGTCGGGCAATTACCAAATCGGCCCTTTGCCATGTTGGTTTGAAGACTCTTTCCTGGATAATCCATAAGATCTGTTCTTGTCACAAGAGTACGTACTTAAAAATGTGGCTCCCGCTGGGCATTTTCACCACGGCTCCACAAGGTTATCAAGTTGCCGGCTCGGAGGCAACCTGTTTCATCAGCATCGGGTTCTCCGCAGCAAAACGGCCCAGGACGTGGAACCATACAAAATGGCCGTACGACAGAACCAGCGCCATAAACAGCCCCGCCGCCACGAAGCCCACGTCGGTTGCGTCCACCAAAAAGACGGCCGCCACAGCCGCCAACATGCAAGCCAACCCCGCGGCGATTGAAACAGCGGCCAACATGAGGTAGGGCCTGCCGCCATTACCCATTATGTTCCTAATGTTAGACGGCTTCAGAGCTGATCCTAGCTTCCCCGTAGCCCCCAGCGCGGCGAGGCTTCCAGGCAGGACATATAGAGATCCAACATAAATCAGGATCGTCAAAGCGAAAAAGGTGTAGCCCAATGCGGGCATGGAGTTCAAGAAGAAGAAAATCATGAACAAAAGACATATTCCCACGGGAATCAAAGAGTAGACGCACACCAAAACCATTACATTCAGCCCGGAGTAGGCCAAATCTTTTACGCGCGAAAAATCCCAGGCAGGGGGAGGACTGTGTGGCGACTCGGTGCTGGTTCTCATCAAGTTCGCCAAATAACCATAAAGCAGTATCCACCCCAGCAGGTTCAAAGGCAGGCCAAGCAAGAAATCAAGAGAAAGCACCGTGGCAAACAGGAAAGCTATTCCCGCAAAAATGAGCAACGATGTGCCTTTACCTCCCGCTAACGGATAAGAGATCAGCGCTGGGAACTCTGCAAAAAAAGGGAGACCGGTCGCTCCTTCGCCCTCAATGGCGCCCAGACCTTCTCTCTCGAGCATTGACATGGAAGCGAATGCTCCCGCCTTTGTTCCCTGATGCCGCCCCGGGAAAAAACTCCTGAAGTCAGGGATCTCCGAGGCCTTTATCCAAGGACGCTCGCCCAGTCTGAGAGATGTATCCGCCGTTACCTCTCCGCTCTCAATCATAGTCATAATGTCCTGATCCGTTAACGGACCTTTGATCACATCATCGGCCAGGACGATCCAACTCCGGCTCTTTTCGGCTTGAGCCGCCACGGGAGCATCTTCCGGATGGTCCAAGAACAGGTGCTCTACAACGCTGGCGCGCTGGAGTTTAGGTGGTAGGGGCGCATCTTGGAAAGACCCCATGTCGGGAAGTTGAGTAGTTTCAAGCTCAGGCATTTGTGTAACAGCCGGTGCGGCTGAAGGCTGCGGGGTGGTTTCCAGGGGCATGGTAGGTTTAATCTTGAGTTTCAGCACCTTACCACACTTTTTACACTTGAAACTCACCGGTTTATCGGTTACGGGCACTTTTACTTTGTACGACGTGCCACAACCACTACACTTTATGCGTGCCTCTTTTTTTTCCATTGATTTTTCGCCGGGCCCTATAATGAATTAGCGGCCAACGCCGTTGAGTCAGCCACTGGTGCTGTGTAAAGAATCTTAGAATAAAATCTTAAGGGTGCAAAGCAAATTCTAGGGGATTCCTTGTACCCATATCGCATAATACCAGTTCTTCCTGAAGGGGTGAAGATCTGGCGACGTTGATGAGCGAAGCAGAGAGTTGCCCTTGAGTTTTCTGACATACGCGGTATTTTATTCGTACTGTTCCACACGTGGAGCTAGGTGGGGACGGGTTTTCCGTTTTGGTTTCGCGGTCCGCAGCCCGGAACAGCCGGTGCGGAAGCGCAGTTAATGCAGGTCTTAGCTCCCTTTGATTCACAGTCCACGGGATTGAACAGGAGGCGCCATTGATTGATTTTCACACCCACACTTTCTTGAGTGACGGAGTGCTAATTCCCAGTGAACTTGTCCGCCGGGCCAGTAATGTCGGTTATCGGGCCATCGGCCTCACCGACCATGTGGACGGTTCGAATCTGGACCTGGTGCTTCCCAGGATTCTTAAGGTTACAACTGAACTGAACCGATTCCAGGAGACTTTTGTGATTCCGGGCGTCGAAATAACCCACGTTCCTCCGGGACTGATTCCCGAGATGGTAGCTGAGGCAAGGCGGATGGGTGCGGTTTTGGTGGTGTGCCACGGCGAATCTCCTGTCGAGCCCGTGGCCCCTGGTACCAACAAGGCTGCACTGGAGTCCAATGTCGACATCCTGGCGCACCCCGGCTTTATCACGCCTGAGGAGGCTCGTCTGGCAGCGGCCAACGGCATATACCTGGAAATTACGTCAAGAGGCGGCCACTGCCTGACGAACGGACATGTGGCCAGAATGGCACTGGAAGTAGGCGCGCGATTGGTAGTCAATACCGATGCTCATTCGCCTGAGAACCTCATAACTCGCGAACGGGCCTTTGAAGTGTTGATCGGAGCCGGACTCACCGCGGACCAGGCGGAAGAGACGCTTACGAACAATCAGGAGCTTCTTTCGGTCTTAAAAAAGCGTTTCTAATGCCCGATATCAGCCCGAGTTCAAACAATGACAACTCGTTAGGCAAACAGGGACCTGGTGCCCGGGTCCGTGCAGATTTGCTTCCTAACTGATTGTAACTGTTTGAAACCCAGCCGGTATCACAAAGCGTGAAAGATGTCCTTATTTTCCCGCGGTTCAAAATCAGGTTTCCGGCCTTTAGTAACCGCCACTATTGTGGTCGTATGGGCGGCTCTGATGGTCCTGCTCCTCAAGGACCAATACCTGCCGGCTGATACGAGGCCGGATGAGAGCCTAAACATAGCCGCGACCGAAGCCGACGACTGGTTCCTCATTCGAATCCGCGGCGCTTACTCGGGAGTGGGCCGTTCTCGGCAAATACGAACGGGTAGCGGTTGGAACCTGCGAGATGACCTCAACATCTCCTTGAATCTCCAAGGTAGGATAAAGCCGATTCGGATAACCTCCTCGGCCGAAGTTGATGCAGACTTCCGGCTGATTGCGTTCCAGTTGAAGGTGGACTCGGGCATTGTTTCGTTTGAACAGAAGGGGCGCATGGAAGGACGGGACCTGGTGCTTGAACTGCCCGGTCCTGATCGAAGTGGCGTCAAGAGGATCAAGCTGGCGGAAACCCCTAGAATTTCCCGTTCGCTGGGTCTTCCCGCTCCCCTGAAGGATCTGGAAGTTGGCGACCAGATTCGGATGCCGATTTTCGACCCAATGGATGGCAACAAGTCGGACGCGGTCATAAGCGTATTAGAAAAAGCAGCCCTGGAAATATCCGACAGGAAGGTGGAGGCATGGCGCGTGCGCGCTTTGTTCAGGTCCGCTGACATGACCTTGTGGGTGGACAGAGAGGGACGATTACTCAAGGGCCTGATGCCGCTCGGCATAACGGTGATCCGCTCGGACCGCGCTGAAATCGCCAAAGAAATGAAAGGGGTTCGAAACCTACCGGATTTTGTGTCCTTGGCTGCTGTTCAGGTGGAAGGCTCAATTCCTGATGACGACAATCTGAAAATCCTCCGCCTAAACGTCCAGGGCGAAGGGAATTGGAGCATCCCCAACGACGGCTTTCGTCAGACTTTGAACGGGACGGAATTAACCATAACCCGAGAAGATCCTCCCAAAGCCGATTACCTGCTTCCATCGACTGATCCGAAGATGGAGGAATACCTTGCATCAACCCGGTTCCTCCGCGCTGATCACCCCGAGGTTATCAAGAAGGCCAAAGCAATAGTGGGGGATGAAAAAGACCCTGTCAAAGCAGCTCAACTGATCAACAATTGGGTCTTCCGCAATCTGAAAAAGGTCCCTACGCCGTCCGTTCCGGACGCATACTCGGTCTTGCAAACATTGCAAGGAGACTGCAACGAGCACGCGGTCCTCGCCGTCTCCCTGGCACGTGCCGTGGGGCTGCCGGCTCGCATTGCCGTAGGGCTGGTGCGTTTAGGCGATGGATTCTATTATCATGCGTGGGTGAACTACTGGGGCGGCCGGAACTGGTTCACCGGCGATCCCATGATGGATATTATCCCGGTGAAGCCTACGCACATCACTCTGCTGTATGGCGACGTAGACAAACACCTGAACGTAATTTCGTTCCTGGGTCGATTAAAACTGAAGGTCCTGGAGGCGGGTTAGACCCACCGCCGGGGATCTCGGACAAAGCATGATTCGAATCGAGAACCTTTCAAAGCGATTTGGCAAAGTGTTGGCCGTCGATCAAATTAACCTCGACGTGCCCGCAGGTGAGGTAATGGGCTTTATCGGCCCCAACGGAGCAGGAAAGACCACCACAATTCGCATGCTCGCGGGGCTCATGAAACCGGACACGGGCACGATCATCCTGGACGGGCACGACCTCGCTAAGGAACCCCAGCGGGCCAAGGCAGTCACCGGCTTCGTTCCGGATCGTCCTTACCTGTACGAAAAGCTGACCGGATGGGAATTTCTCGAATTCAGCGCGGGTCTTTACAAGGTAGAACCGGCCGAACTGCAAAGTCGAGGAATGCATTATCTGGAATTGTTCGAGTTACTTGATTGGAAGGACGAGCTTATCGAAGGGTACTCCCATGGCATGAAACAGAGGCTGATCATCGGCGCAGCGCTGCTCCACAAGCCAAAGATTTTCATCATAGACGAACCCATGGTGGGACTCGACCCCCGCGGAGTCCGCCTGGTGAAGGATTTGTTCACACAGATGGCGCGAGACCGAGGCATGGCGGTTTTTCTATCAACCCATACACTGGCGGTGGCCGAAGAAATCTGCACCATTGTCACCATCATTCATAAAGGAAGGGTCATCGCGTCGGACACCCCCTTCAATATTAAGAGCACCATTGCGCGCACCGAGGGGAACCTCGAAAAGGCATTTCTGAAACTGACCGGCCACGAGGACATGGACGGCCTCAAGGGCAGCCTCGGAGTCGGCCGAATTACGCCGGATTAGAGGTGCTGGCACGAGCTTGGCGTACGCTGAAAGGTTGCGGGTCTGAAGGAATTCTGTTAATGTTGGTCAACTTCACTGAATTAATGGGGCAACATGCTGATATTACGGCATAATGATGACGCAGGGGACATCTGATGAAGAAATCCAGGACAGGCCTGGCAATACTATTTATAGCTTTTATTGTGGCGGGCTTCATAATTATCGCAGCCGGGGTGGCTGTCATTCTTAACGCGGATGAGGAAACAGCCGGCCTGTCTGAAGTGTTTGAGGCAGGGAACAAAGTCGGCGTGGTGCAGTTGGAGGGGACCATAATTTCGGCGGACACTGTTCTCAAGCAACTGAGGAAATTCCGGAAGAAATCGTCCATAAAAGCTATAGTCATCAGAATCAATTCGCCCGGTGGAACCGTAGCTCCGGCTCAAGAGATTTACCGGGAAATAGAAAAGACAAAAAAGAAGAAACCGGTAGTTGTATCGATGGAGACCGTGAGCGCTTCGGCTGCCTACTATATAGCGAGCAACGCGAACACCATTGTATGTTCGCAAGGCACTATCACAGGTAGTATCGGCGTCATAATGATGTTGCCGCAAATCCAGAAGGTAATCGAAAAAATAGGTGTTGACGTAAATGTAATCAAGGCGGGAAAGTATAAAGATATAGGTTCGGCTGTCAGGCCGCTTACAGAGGACGAGCGCAACATACTGGAGACCTTTGCAAAGGAAATACACGAGCAGTTCATTTCAGACGTGGCTGCCGGCCGTAAGGGGAAAATCGATAAAGAAAAGCTCGTGTCCATAGCGGACGGCCGGTTTTTTACCGGTGAAAAGGCCAAAGAACTGGGTCTGGTGGACAAGATCGGCAACTTTTATGATGCGGTCAGAATCGCCGGACAACTGGGGGGCATAAAAGGCGAACCCGAACTCGTGTACCCCAAGAAGAAGTGGGACAGCTACCTTGATGTCTTCTTGGAGTCTTGTGTCCAAGCGGTTAACAACATCGGGGATCGGGCGCGATTGGCGCCCCTCGCTCCCTCGATCCAATAAGTGGAAAGAGTCGAGTCCGCATTTCTCAGTGCGAATATTTAGTGACTTCGTTGCGAGCAAGCACACAAACCAGCAATTCGTCGAATGGAGACCGTCGAATGGTGATCAAGGAATCTCTAACCTTTGATGATGTAATTCTGACCCCATGTTATTCAGAAATCTTACCCTCGGAATCGGACGTTCAGACCAGGCTGACGCGTGAAATCGTCCTGAATATACCGCTCGTAAGCGCGGCCATGGACACTGTCACCGAGTCCGAGATGGCTATAAGTCTGGCTCGGCAAGGTGGAATAGGCATTGTTCACCGCAACCTTAGTATCGAGGAACAAGCGAGAGAGGTTGATCGAGTCAAGCGCTCGGAATCAGGAATGATTGTAGACCCTATCACTATCAATCCTGATCAGAAGATCGCGGATGCCCTTCAAATTATGAGGAAGTACCATATTTCGGGTGTTCCGGTCACTGTAAACGGCTACCTGAGAGGTATCCTCACGAATCGGGACCTGCGCTTCGTCGAAGACCTGGATCTGAAGGTCGAAGAAGTTATGACGTGCGAGGACCTCATCACGGTTGACGAGAAGATAGGGATTGAGGAATCGAAGGCTTTGCTGCACAAGCACCGCATTGAAAAGCTCCTGGTGGTTGACAAAAAGAATCGCCTGAAAGGGCTGATCACCATAAAAGATATACAGAAAGCCATTATGTTTCCCAATTCCTCGAAAGATTCATTGGGACGCCTCCGAGTGGGAGCCGGCGTGGGCGTGGGCCCTGACAAGGAAGAGCGCGTCGAGGCGCTTATAAAGAGGGGCGTTGACGTGATCGTCGTCGACACGTCACATGGGCACTCCAAGAATGTCCTGGAGACGGTCCGCGATCTGAAGAAGAATTTTGGCAATATTCAAGTTATCGGCGGAAATGTGGCCACGAAAGAAGCGGTGGTGGATTTGGCAAAAGCAGGGGCTGACGGCGTCAAGGTCGGCGTGGGACCGGGATCCATTTGCACCACCAGGATAGTGGCCGGGGTGGGCGTCCCTCAAATCAGCGCTATTGTGGATTGCGCAAAGGCCTCTGCTCGCCTCGGAGTACCGCTCATATCCGACGGAGGCATCAAGTATTCGGGCGACATTACCAAGGCCCTTGCTGCCGGCGCTCACACGGTGATGATTGGGAGTCTCCTGGCCGGAACGGATGAAAGCCCCGGAGAAACGGTTTTGTATCAAGGCCGCTCATACAAGTCATACAGGGGAATGGGGTCGCTGGAGGCCATGCGGGAAGGGTCCCGTGACAGATACGGCCAGCATGAAGGGGTGACGGAGAATAAGCTCGTTCCCGAAGGGATAGTGGGAATGGTTCCGGCAAGAGGCCCTGTGGCGGATTCTGTCAATCAGCTCATCGGTGGTCTCAAAGCGGGCATGGGATACCTGGGGGCGCGCAATCTGGACGACCTTAGGGCAAAGGCAAATTTCATCCGGATCACGGCCGCGGGGCTAAAAGAATCCCATGTGCACGACGTTGTGATCACCAAAGAGGCCCCGAATTATCGGCTGGAACCCTGATCTGCGGGCTGTGCTCGCGTTTTGACTCCAGGAAAGATTGAATGATACGAGCGCTTGTTTTCGGTGCAACTGGTTACACGGGCATAGAACTGATGCGCATCCTCGCATCTCACCCGGATGTAGCGGTAACGGGCGGGAGTTCTCGCAACTGGGAAGGGAAAAGAGTTTCCGAGCTTTTCCCATCCGTTGATGCGCAACGGGATTTCGTCTTGCGCTCGGCGGATGAACTGAAGAAGGACCCTGAAGGCGATGTGGCGTTCCTGGCTCTTCCCCACGGCCAAGCCGCGGGAGTAATTAGGCCTGTGCTGGAAGCCGGTCTTAAGGTGATTGACCTTTCAGCGGATTGCCGATTGCGCGACCCGAGCATGTATGCGGAGTGGTACGGCCCTCATTGCGATCCGGAACTCATGCAACATGCGGTTTACGGTCTCCCGGAGATTCACCGCGAGGAAATTCGGCAAACCGATCTGGTTGCCAATCCGGGGTGCTATCCTACATCTGTCATTTTGGGGTTGGCCCCTCTTGTAAACTTGACAGAGGTTGATACTACGAGACCGGTAGTGGATTCAAAATCCGGGATTTCAGGGGCTGGACGCGGAGCCAAGCTGAACACCAGTTTCTGTGAAGCCGGCGAGGGCTTCAAGCCTTACGCTGTGACAGGTCACAGGCACATATCCGAGATGGAGCAGGAGCTTAGCGGTTTAGCGGGGGAGCGTGTCCTCGTGCGCTTTACTCCGCATCTTTTACCGATCAGTCGCGGGATCGTTTCGACCATGTATCTTCCTTTGAAGGCAAGCATAACAGTCGAGAAACTGCGGCAGGCCTATAACGATTACTATGCCTCAGAGCCGTTTATTCGGGTCCTGTCCCCCGGTGTTTTTCCGGACACGGCGCAGGTTCGCGGTTCCAACCAGTGTCATATTGCCGTGGAACTGGATGAGCGCACCGGCCTGGTGATTGCCATGGCGGCAATTGACAATCTGGTCAAGGGCGCTTCCGGCGCGGCCGTGCAGAATATGAACATAGTGCTCGGTCTAGCAGAGACAGCCGGCCTTGCAGGGTTACCGCTCTTTCCCTGAGGCTCGACAGCAATTGCCCGAATGCTGAGACCAAATAGGCGGCGGTTCTTGTGAAACCGTACCAATCCGCGCGCAGTGGGACGTGATGCCGGGAGGGAGAGCCAGATGTCACCCAACAAGAAGCAGGTGGGCGTGGACCTCGGATTGACCGACAGGGAAAAACAGGAGCTTCATCGTATAGCCCGGACAGTCATTGAGTCCCGCTGCCAAGGCAAATCACTGCCTGATACTTCGCCATTAACGGAAAAGCTGGCTGAAGGAAGGGGGGCCTTTGTCTGCATCTATAAACAGGGCATGCTCCGAGGTTGCATCGGTTCCCTTGACGCGAGCGATCCGTTGTACAAAACCGTTGAAGAGATGGCTCAAGCTGCGGCCTTCCGAGATCCGCGATTCCGGGCCGTGACGGAAGAGGAACTTCCTTATTTGAATCTGGAGATCTCGGTGCTGACTCCTATGGAAGAGATCAGCAACCCCGAAGAGGTACAAGTGGGGCGCCACGGGCTTATGATTCGGAAAGGATTTTTCTCGGGCCTTCTTCTTCCCCAGGTTGCCACGGAGAGGAATTGGGACAGGATGACCTTTCTCGAGGAAACCTGCCGAAAGGCGGGGCTGCCAAGGGACGCATGGAAGGACAGAGACGCGAAGATATATGTGTTCTCGGCGGACGTTTTCTAGAATTCAGCTTTTTATGCAGAGTTACGGCAGTCCCTGTCGCCTAGCCTAATAGTACTCGATGTCACCTGCGTGAAAGCAGGCCCGCCGTAACATTTGCCAAGACTTCTGCTAATTGCCGGTTCGGGACACATGTGAGTCCGACCGGACAATGATGGGACGGGCCTTCCGCGTGTCTGCATAGTACGAGCAATCCCGCGTTCCGCGCTGGACAGTCTCCAGCGAGGGCCTCTTCATTTCAGACATTATTTTTGGCGGTCTTCAACACCTTGAGAGAGCGTACCAGCAACTTGAAACATAACTTGCCAATTCCACAGCCGGTCTGTGCTGTCAGTGAGACACCCCTCCTGAATAGTAAGGCTGTAGGACTGCTCTCCGGAGGGCTCGATTCGGCCCTCGCTATTTACCTCATGAAACGGCAGGGGATAGATGTCACTGCCCTGCACTTTCCTTCCTTTTTTTCGCCTTTGGACCCGACGAGCGAGGATTCACCGGTAAAGGTCCTGTCGCGACAACTCGGCGTCCCGCTCGTGGTCATCCCAAAAGGAAAAGACTTTATTGATTTAATCCGGAATCCTCGTTACGGACACGGAAAGAACCTGAACCCCTGTATTGACTGCCGCATTTACACCTTCATAAAAGCGCGAGAATTTATGAAAGAAATTGGGGCAACCTTCATGGTTACCGGCGAAGTTGTCGGGCAACGGCCGATGTCCCAGCGCAGAGACGCCATGCGGCTCATCGACAAGCAATCCGCATGTCTTGGAATAGTACTCCGGCCGCTCTCAGCGAAGGTATTGCCCCCAACACAGCCGGAAATGAACGGAATAGTTGATCGAGAACAACTGCTGGAAGTGGCCGGAAGGGGACGAAAAGTTCAGCTTCGAATGGCTTCCGAACTGGGACTTGTCGGTTACTCTCCTCCGGCGGGCGGCTGCCTGCTAACGGAAAAGGTCTTCTCTCGACGCTTGCGCGACCTCCTGGACGAGAAAGAAGAGGTCACCCCTGAGGATTTGGAATTGCTGCGCGTGGGTCGCCACATCAAGCTCAGATCCGGCTTGAAAATAGTGGTCGGACGGAACGATGCGGAAAACAAGCGTCTGCAGAACCTCGAGCGGGCAGGGGTGATGTTCGCCCCGCTCGATTTCCCGGGTCCCCTTGTGCTGGCTGTGGGACGGCCTGAACTCTCGGAAGCGACTGTCATCGGATCCATAATTCGGCGCTATGCCAAAGAATTGTCCCGCGGAGAATGGATTGTAATGCGCGACCCCGCCGGTGAGGAGCACCGAATACGAGTGACCCAAGTGGCGTCGGAGGACTGGATTGCAGCCAACATACTGTAAAGTATTGCTGGATTTTGCCCCATAAGGTCGGCATTGAGAAAGGAGATGGCTGTGGAGTGCCCTAATTGCGGCCGAGAGATTGCCCCCGTTTACGGCCAGAAATTTTGCTCCTTTTGCGGAGGGAGTCTCGAAAAGTCTGATTCCGGTACGGAGCACTTTGCTCCATCCTCCGGTCCCGGAGACGAACCCCCTAAACTTGAATCGGAACAGGAGCTTCCTGTCCGCGAGACATATTGTCCGTGGGAAGATTATGAAAGGCTCGGTTTTCTCAACGGGCTTCGATTGACTCTAAAGCAAAGTCTGTTTTCACCGCGGCTCTTTTTCTCGAAACTGCCGCGTTCCGGAGGGCTGTTGGTTCCGCTGCTTTACGGGATGCTTGTAGAAACGGTGGGCACGTACGGCGGCTACCTTTGGAGTTTCGCGTTTGGGAATCAGTGGTTTTCGCAGGTAAAGCCCAGCGGATCCGCAGCCATACTGCTGGGAGGCCTGGTCCCCCTGCTGGTCTTCTTCTCATTGGTTGCGGGCGCGCTGATCCTTCATGTTTGCATAGTGTTGGTGGGGGCTGCAAAGGAGGATTTTGAGGCCACGTTCCGAATCGCGTGTTATAGTTCCGGCCCCAGTCTTCTCAACGTGATTCCCGTCATAGGAACCTGGATCGCCGCGTTTTGGAGAATCTATCTCACCATAGTGGCTGTGCGCGAGATCCATGAGACGAGCACGGGAAAGGCCATTGTGGCTGTCTTGCTTCCGGTGATAGCCTGCTGCGGCCTTCTGTTGGGAGGCCTCGCTCTGCTTGTGATGGGCATGGCAATGCCGGCCGGGAGCTGATGACACAAGGGGAAGGAGTTGTGGCGGATAATCTCTCCGGTTCCCATGCGCCACTCCGGGACGCGAGAGACTATCTTGTGCCACTTACCGGGCGATAAATTACCCGGCTACTATCAGGGTGTCCTTGCGGGACACCGGCTTCGTGGCAACCGGTAAACCTTATTCTATAGTGGTTCTCGAAAGTTCTCGCCGGAATGAAGCCACAGTGGTGCATGGGTCAACGGAGGCCAATAGGCCGCCCTACGGGAGATGACGCCAAGCCTGGGACTACAAATGTAGGGCGGCCTATTGGCCTCCGCAATTTACGGGGCGAGTCAAGATGAAGCTGGCAGAGGCATCCGCTAGCCAATTAGTGATAACTTTCGAGAACCGGTATATAAAGCCAATGCTCATCGAACCCGTATTGTCCCGACATCAATATCCGTGTTTATGAGGACTCTCTGGGTGTGCAGGCGCTTGGCACCCCAGTACACCTGAAGCTCGTACGGCTGGTCCCCTCTTCTTTCCACCACAGGAAAAAGGAAGAAGCCCTCGGATGTGGTCACCACCGGACCTAAGGTACCAATATGAGGAATCGGACTTACCAGCGAAATCATCAGTCCTCGCATCGGCCTATTCTGAGAGTCCACGATTTGGCCCCTGAGCGATGCGGCATGGACGTACGACACCCCTAATGTGAAGAAAGCTACAAAGACAAGTCCGGACACGACAATACGAAGCGTTCTTTTCATAGTTACCCCTCCGGCAGTAGGGTGGATATGCACAGACCGGCGCGGTTGACTATTCCTACCGGCTTGGCGCCGCTTCCTCGGGGGGGCTGGCTTTCGGCAGTGACAGGGCCTCAAATCTTATGACCCCTTTCTTCAGATCGCTGACGCCTATGGTCCTGTAGCAAGACTCTCGTTCGTTGGAGCTGAACATGATCCTCAGCGGTGTGGCAAACGGAGACATCTTGGCAGTGAACTCCCCGTTCTTCGGATTCACAAATTCTGTCCAGTTTTGATGGGGGATTACGACTAATGCAATGTCCGGTGGGCTATCGCCCGTAACCTTTCCTTCTATTGTCACTGGAAATGTAGCATCACGACTGCCTGCATAGAGGGCCAGCCCTATGAACGCAAGGCCTATGAGGAAGAGCCCCAGCGCCGGATATTGGGTGGTCATTTTGAACATGTTACGGAACTCCAAGGTCATGGCCTTCGCCTGCGAACGCTCCTTCAAGGATATCGCTCCCTTGTACAAAAGGATGATTCCGCCCAATACCATGATTATTCCGCAAATCCCGCCCAAAATCAGGAGGACATCGTAGGTATTCATTGCGTTTCTCCTACAAAGAGCCGCTGTCTCTCCACACGCTAACATTGCAAGTTGATTATTCGCTCTCCCGTGGCCAACTATCTTCGGGGCTTCCTGAAATCCAAAAATGGTTTGTCGGCGACCCGTAAGTCCTCAGGAAGCGCGGCATCCCTTGATTGACAGACAAAAACTGAAGCAATTCCCCCGACTCGTAATTTATTTCAGTATACTGGACCCTGTTGGCCTGGTCAATCAGGATCCTCCGTAGTGTGGCTTCCTGCGTTGCCCGAGCGGGAGGTGAGGTCAGCGACGCCCACCAAGTTATCTAAATCGGCCCACGATGCCGCGCGAAATTGCCGCTGCGACGGGTAGCCAGGCCATGACAGGTTTATGGTATCCGGTGAGTTCGAGCGGTCCCAAGAGCATAACGCAATTCCTAATAGTCGCGGCCTTGCAAGGCTATCCCCGCGTGCATCTGTTCAGCCGTAATTCCCGCACAATCTGCCGGTGGGGACGGAAAGGCTAAAGAACCTGTTTCGCGACCTTGAAGGGTTATTTCGACGAGAATGTCTCCTCCTCCGCTGTCTATCCTGTTCACTGTCACTCCTGAACGAGGCGTACCGGAAAACGGGAGCAAAAGCCAGATCATAGTCCTGGGAAGCGGCGCTCGAACGGTATGTCGGAACGCTGTAGCCGGCACGTCGGCCCCATTCAAGGAGACCCACCCGCCTGGGGGGTGTAGAGATCCCGCAACAATTTCGGTCCGGAACTCTTCCTGTTCAGGCACAGGAATCAATTCAAATCCCTGGCCTTGCGGGCCCAAGCAAACGGCAACGTGAGTCTTGCTGTCCACCTCCACCGGTCCCGGAAAGAACTGCCAGCATGCGGTAATCTCATGGGAGCCCTCTCCAAAGGCCACGTCCCGGACTACCCAGTATTCGCGGCGGACGAAAACCACCGTGCGAGCAAGAAGACCCGACCGCTGAGCTTGGCCACCGTCCGAACCCCATCCTCTGCAAATGCCTGTGGCTACTTCGAGATCATCCAGGCATTTCCAATGAAAATCTTCTCCCGCGGGCTTTATCTTCTCGTGGAACCCAAACCCTGATCGGTCAAACTCCTTCCCGTCGATAAGAAACATATTGTGTGCCCAAGCAGAACGGTAGTAATCCGTCATCGGGCCGGGCGCGTAAGATGTAATGCCGGGGTCCGCAAGTCTCGGAACACCCAGTGCGGTCACATCCAGCGAGAGCGAGTCGTTGTGAACATGAGATGCACCTGGAGGGCCTGCTCTGAACATGAGTAGGTTCGCATCCTCGGAATGATCGGAACGCATGGCCGCTATGCCCGCGTGGGGAAAAAACCGAGAGGCCTTCTCAGCCGCGGCGCCACAGGCTCCGCGGGAGCCGACCCAAACAAAATCGGGACGATGAAACACTTGGCCCGCAAGACCCAGCAAAGCAGTGTAGTCACTCGTCACCCCACCGGAATCGTTAATGGAAGGCCAGGTAAAGTCCGGTCTGCGAAGGCCTACTAGATATTCAAAACATTTCTCCAGCGGAGAATAAAACTCCTCCGGGAGTTCCACTCCTTTTGCCTCAGCCGCTTGTTTGACCTCCAGCAGCGCATGCACGCAGATTGCGTGGTACAAGGGAGAAATCTCGAAGTGGACTCCGTCTGAGAAAAACTGCCTGCGAAACTCATCCCGAAGCCTTTCAAGACCGATTTTTAACCATTGGCTCGCTTCCTTAAACTCCGGAAAACAAAGGCCTGCCAGCGCCAAAGCGGCTGACTCCACGATAATCCAGTTGTTGGGATGCCCTCTATGGTCCACGAGACTCCGTGCATGTTCCCACACGGAGCACATCATATTTATTTTGGTGTCCTGTCCGAAATACTCGTTGGGCCATGCAATTCCCGCTACCCACAGCCATTCTCGTAAGCGCCACGCTGCTGAAAGAGTTTCCCAAGACGGCCCTGCTCCCCCATTGGAGCCTACTGGAACCGGGTTTGCGTGGATCCAGCTTGAAATCATGCCGTCCAGCGCTTTTGCGTAGCGATCGTGGCCTGAATTGGCAAATTCCTTGACGAGTTCTCTCATGAAGTGATGCCGATGCAAGAAATGGCGCCATTCCAGCTCACCCGACGGATTGGCGTCCCAATCAACAGGGTGGCCGATCCTGCTGCCCATGATTCGTCCATCGAGTATTTCTTCAGCACGATCTTTGGGGTAGGTGTGTGGCGGCGGTATGAGAAGCCCCGGATTGGCAGGGGCATATGGATACCAAGTAGCTTCCTTTTGGGTCTCTATGCCGACATTTCCCGCGTCTCCACCCGAACGGTCGAAAAAGGAGGTCACCCCGGGGACGTCTTTGGTTAATAGGCCTTTGAGGCCCTCTCGGCTCAGTCGAGGCCCTACCGGGATTTTACGAATTCGCGCTTGCAGAGGCCCAATGGATACCTGGATTGATCCCGGAATAGGGTAACAGCGTTCCACGCTGAAGGTCACTTCCACTTCTCGTATATGCGACCATCCTACAGGAAAGCCGTAGACCCCGAAGGCCTCGTGAGGAAATTCCAACTCTCTTCGTTCGCCTGGCGCAAGTTCCTCTCGACCTCCCGAAAGAGAAACCGGAGGAAGGTCGCGGCCGTGGCCGTGGCCATGCACAAGCTTAATCCCCACCAGCAGGGGGCTTTGACCGAAATTGGCTGCTAATAAGGAAAGACCGTTGAATCGAGAAAGATCCGCCGTGAGAGTACGGCCTCTGAAGGTTGCTTTTCGGGAGGAAACGAATTTGAAAGACCCGCCGACGCGCTCAGCTTCTTGGATGGGCATCCATCCTTCGGAGTCAATCACAGGCTCCGTGTCGAGCACATGGTCGAGGCGGAAGCAATCCGGCGGTAGGTCAGGCTCCCGCATCGGGAATGCCATTGGTCGGGAGGAGGCAGCCGCTCATGCCCCTGGACTGATAACCTTCATATAGCATTTCTCTAAAATTCTTTCCGGACACCGCAATTCCGGCGTCCCGGCGCAAGCCGGGACCCAGTTCCTTTCGGATTCCGGCTTACGCTCGAATGACGTTCGGATTCCCAATCAAAAATAATTCTCAAAAATAGCTATACCAGTAGCGAACGCCGTTTAACCGGCCTGTTATTTCGAGAGTCCCAGGTACGCCAGGGCTATTAAGCTGGTACACGGGATGAAAAGCAATATGCCCCAGATTGCGGACTTGCCTCGGGCCTGGGCTATGCCGATGCATACAAGCAGCCAAGCTGCAATACAAACCAGAACCAGCGCTATGCCAAGCACCCCGACGATGATCCCTCCTGTGGGATCTACGATCGCGACCAGAGCCAGGAGTGGCGCAACCACAGGGAGGAACAACAAGGCCAGCCACCAGAGTGGCTTTTTGGCAATTTGCACCATCAGGAAGATGTTGGCCAACGGGACAAAAGCCAGCCACGGCAAACCGGTACCGGTCTTAGTGGCTATGAGATAGAACATCACCGCAGTGAAGACGTAGAGCACAAACGAAATGATCATCGAGACAATGTTCATGCTCGCAATAAATGCATCTATGTCGGAGGGAATAGGAAGCGAGGGCATTCCCGGAATTCCCAGGTCTAATCCCGGTGGCTGCTGCGGCATGGCCGGTACGCCGACCTTGGGAGGAACGGCCTTTACTCCAGGCTTGGGCTCTCCCGGCTTTACCTGCCCGGGCGCAGGGGGGCCGGGAGGTGTCGGCGGCTGGCCAGGAGCCGGAGGTTGGCCCGCGGCGGGCGGCTGGCCGGCAGTAGCTCGGGCTTGTGCCATCTCTTGTCTCAGCCCCTGGATTTTCCCCACAACCTGCTGCTTGTCAGGCGCGTCCGGTTTGAGCCTCAAATAAATCCCGTATTCCGCCGCCGCCTGTTCTTTACGCTGCTGAAGTTCGTGGATCAGGGCCATATTGTAATGAGCTTCCGCGAATCCTTTCTCCAGCGACGCGGCCTTCTTGTAGTCCGCGAGGGCCTCCGCGTACTTCTTCTGCTTGCGATAGATTTCTCCTCTATTGTTATAAGCGTCTGCATAGTTTGAACTCAGATCGATTGAAGCACTGAAATCCTTAAGCGCGTTGTCTAATTGCCCCAGGTCGTCATAAGCCATACCTCTCCAGTTGAGTGCCTCCGCAGCGCGCGGGTTCTTCTTTATTACATCGGAATAGACATCGACGGCCTCGTTAACCTTCCCGGCCTTATGAAGCTCGAGCGCTTCTTTCAGGTCAGGCGTCATTTGAGATAGCGCAGGCGAACAGGTCCACAACGGGATCAGAACGAACAGTACCATCGCAGCGAACCTCACCAGGCCACGCGAACCGGCAACCCCGGAGCCCAAGCCAGGCTGTACAGAACCGGCCAAATGCGCGAATGCAGCATGGGGTAAGCACTCCCAGCTGCGAGAGGTTCGAACTGCTTCGGCTTTTTTCTGCATGTGCTCAAGTTCGCTATTGGCGGGTGGAGCGGACACACCAGACCTTCTGACAATCCTAGAGCCTTCCATACCTGTCCCCACTTTTTAAGAAAAGAGAATGAAATATTTTTTCCAACAGTGACTCACGTTTTGCTTATCAGATTCCTGCGCTGGGGTCAAGGCTTATCGGTGCCAGATCATTGAAAAATCAAGCAATTCGAAATACGGCCCTTACAGACCGTGCAGATGCGAGAAGAGCATTTCTACCAGTTTTTCAGGGTCTGATTCTACTATCAGAGGCGCGGCCGGGGATCGGCCCACCAAAGTTGCCAATCCGGCCAGTTCATCCGAAATTCCGTCGCTATGCTCAAGGACGCCAATTGCGCAGGTTGGCCCCAACTCGTCGAAAGCGATTGTAAACTCGTTTAAGGTTCCCATGCCACCGCCCGCAAAGACGGCGGCATCCGCGCTCCTGACCAGAATTACATTGCGGCCTTTGCGCTCCATTCCTGTAAATAGGATGATATCACTGTCCACAGGATAGCGGTATTTGGCCACGTGTTCTTCCCTGTTCATTGCAGGAGAGATCGCCACAGTTATGCCCGCCGCGGCCCTTGCCCCCAGTGCCGCGGCATGTGGAAGGCCACCGCATCCTCCTGTCAGAAGAACACCTTTCCGGGAGGCAACCTCACGTCCGACGATGAAAGCCCTTCGGCCCTGAGCCGAATCCTCGGCCACATCGGCTGATCCAAGAACCGCTACCTTGAACTGCCGCCCCATATTCAAGCCTCTCCTTCAATAGTAGTCCTCGAAAGTAAACGCGGATTAACTCGCGAGTCCGCCGTCAACGCTGGACGACCTGATTCGGGAAGAGCTTTCGGGAACAACTATGGAGCCCTGTCTGTCAAGCTATGCCTTCTGTATTGGGTGCCACGGACCTTCACAAGCGGGTCCGTGCTTCTTCGTCTTCAGGTTCAGCGCTTGATGGCAAATCGGTTTCCAGCGATTCTCGAAAGCGATGCCCGTGTGACCGGTGGGCGCCACTGCCTGCTTGTACAGCATGCTATTTCATGCGGACGGAACTTCCGAGAACAGCCGGAAAGTCCTTGCTCAAACACTGCTCTGGTAAGTGCGCCCACAAAAAACATTAACACAGTCCACATTTCAGCGGGAAAGTTTATGGAAAAACTTCCACGAATGCTGTTCGTGAGTTGCGTTCTCACGCATCCGGCCGCCGCAAGCCGAAAAGCACCTTGACAGCACCGATGCAAAGGGATAAATTTGCTGGGTTCGACGACCGGCGAGTGAATTTATGCCATCATGAAACAATATGCTGCTCTCATATTGGCTGCGGGGAAGGGCACACGTATGAAGTCAGGCCTATGCAAGGTTCTTCATCCCGTGGCCGGGCGACCAATGATTTCTTATGTGATGGATGCGGTTCATGGAGCTGGCTTTCAAAAAATAGTCGTAGTCGTGGGGCATCAGGCCGACGGGGTAAGGAAAGCGGCTGAAGCGAGGGCAGTCGAGTTCGTTGTGCAGGAACCGCAGTTGGGAACCGGCCACGCGGTTTTGGCGGCGAAGGATTTGTTCCAAGGTTTCGCAGGTGATATCTTTATCCTATGTGGCGATATCCCGCTTATTCAGCCTGCCACGATCCGAGAATTCCTGGACATGCATGAGGCGAATGCCAGCCGTCTGACAGTTATGACGGCCCTGATGGAAGACCCGGCGGGCTATGGTAGAATCATTCGCAATGAATCCGGCCTGGTGGAACGCATCGTCGAACAAAGAGACGCGGACGCGTCAGAACTGGCCGTCAAAGAAATTAATACCGGTTTGTATATTGTTGATAGTGAACTCCTCTATGCTCTGTTGGAAAAAATAAGCGCAAACAACTCCCAAGGGGAATATTACCTCACCGATATAATTGAAGGAGCAGTCCGAGAGTCAGTATCCGTGTACGCTTTTCCCCTGAAAGACGCGCGAGAGGCCTCCGGAGTCAACACCCGTTCGGATTTGGCTGGGGTCTCAAACATAATCTGGGCAAGGCTTCGGGAAGAGCTGATGAATTCAGGAGTCACTCTGCTCGATCCTGCATCAGTCTACGTTGACTCTGATGTCACGATCGGCTCTGACAGCGTGATTCACCCCGGAGTAACCCTGTCGGGAAGGACGGACATAGGCAGAGACTGTGTCATCGAGTCCGGGGTGTACATCATGAATTCCAAGCTGGGTGATCGCGTTACGGTCCTGCAGGGGTCCAGATTGGATAGGGCCGTGGTGCAAGATGATACCTCCGTCGGGCCGATGGCCAACCTGAGACCGGAGGCTAGAATAGGAAAGCGAGCCCGAATCGGGAATTTTGTGGAAGTCAAGAAAACCGTGGTGGGGGACGGCACCAAGGCGGCCCATCTTACGTATCTTGGTGACAGCATAATAGGTAAAGACGTCAACATAGGCTGCGGCACAATCACCTGCAACTACGACGGACAACGGAAGCATACCACCACGATCCGGGACGGATGCTTCGTGGGATCGGATGTTCAGTTCGTTGCTCCGGTGGAAATCGGGGCGGGTAGCTTGATTGGAGCAGGCAGTACGATTACCAGGGATGTCCCGCCGAACACCTTAGCCATATCGCGTGCAAAACAGAAAATGTACCCATTGCGAAAAGGCCAAGGGGCTAAGCGATCTGATGAAGATCGCGACAAGGGGACCTGAAGTTCAACATCCGTGTGTTCACCCGAGCAAGATCGTTTCAAGACCATTTTCCACCGCTGGGGCTGGTAGCGCGAAATGGTCAAAGCGGGGCGGAAATTTCCAGGGCCTTGCTCGGAATCAATTGGACGGTCGAGACAGGGTTTCGGTTCACAGTTCGCTTCACAGGCCGTCCGACCTGACAGCTATGGTCCAGATTTTTACAAGAGGTCGCGATGTTATGAAAAGACAGGATAAGGAACCAGGGACGCAAGCCGCTGCGCCGGACCAGCCGAAGCAAAGCCGTGGCACTCATCCCGTTCTCAAGGCCAACATCGGGGATTCAATCGACCTGCTGGTGGAGTTTCTGGTGGACAACAATGTGGAAGGAATTCATCCACTGATAATGGGTGAGGTGGAGAAGCGTTTGATTATCAAGGTGCTTGAGCGTAGCCGAGGAAACAAGCTGCAGGCCGCGAAACGACTTGGCTTGAGCCGAAACACTTTCTGTAGAAAAATTCGGAAGCTTGAAGATTCCCGCTCGTTCCCTGACAGCGAGCCGAAGGCGTGACCGATCGAGACGCATTATCTACAAGAAACCATTCTATTTCTATAGTACCCTTGGTTCGTGCAGCCACAAACGGAAGTATTAAGATATTGACAGGGGGTTAGGGCTCTGAAATCTATCGCGAGGCCGAGTTGCGTTGCGGAATGCAGCTTCAGGTTTATCAGTTTTGTCGGCAAGTGTTTTCCGGAACGCGAGCAAAGCGGCTTCAAGATATATCTTGACACCTATAGCTAAAGAAATATAATCAAAGAGGATCTCAAAATACCGATATGGAGACCGGTGATGGATTCCGATAAGCTTGCTCTTCTCGAAGAGAAGATCATGCATTTGATCGAACAAAACGATCAATCCAAGAAAGAACAGGAACGCTTCGGCAAGGAGCTGGAGCTGAGAGACAGAAGAATCGGCGAACTGGACCGCACTCTCAAGAAACTCCAAAAAGACCACAAGTCGGCCAAAGGCAAGCTCGACAGAATCATCGAAAAGCTGGAGGCGTTTACCTGACAGATCATCGCTCTAACGAGGCCTTGGCGTCTGAGCACGACTCGGTGCAAGTGACCGAAGCGGTGAAAGTCCGGTTGTTCGGCCGAGAGTACAACATACGGGGGCATGGAAACAAAAAATACGTTCAGAGGCTCGCTGATTTCATCAACGAAAGAGCCGATGAGGTTCAGCGTCATACTAAGGTTGTTTCCACCATCGATCTCGTGATTTTGACTCTCTTGAACATTACGGACGAAATGTTTCAATATAGACAGGTCAAAGACCAGACAATAAAAGAACTGGAGGAAAAGGCCGAAAAGTTGCTTAAGGCCATCGATCGGACAGTTTAACGAAAGGTGTCCCCTGCGCGGTGCGTGATTGACGGTAATTTTTTGAGCCAACACTCAAAAAAAGGGAGCCGCCCCCGGCTGTGGTGAGCAAGCCTGCCTTGAAGCAGGAAGCCTGAAGCGGCCGCTAGGGTCCCACCTGGGAAACCAGGTTCAAAAGAGCTGTTGACACGGCCGATTGCGGGGGACTCCGAAACTATTCCTGATCGATTTGCTTGGATACACACAACTACCGGGATGTGGACGAAAGCCTTTGGATGACCGTTCGGTTGCGTATATATGCGTTATTGTTGGGTAATCACTGGCTAGGCTTAACTTTTTTACCCTTGGGACCTTCTTCCGATACTTGACATCCTTTCTGGGTTTCTCTCCGCAAGCATCCCGTTAAACTAGATAAATGGAGGGGTTGTGGAATCTTTCCCCTTAGTGATTCCTGCCCTTGTCGCTGCGATCATGGGAATTGCGGCAGGTTACGTCGCTGCCAGAATCCTGGACAAGAGGCGGCTTGACTCAGCCAGAGCCGTCGTGGACGAAATCCTCAAGTCCGCGAACAAAGAGGCTGATACAATAAAAAAAGAGGCGCTCCTACAGGCCAAAGACAAGTTGTTCCAAGCGCGAACCGACTTGGAAAATGAAATCAAGGAAAGTAGGTCGGAACTCTCCGCTCGTGAGTCCCGACTGTTGAAAAAAGAAGAGAATCTGGAAAGAAAGGCTTCGCAACTCGAGAGCCGAGAAGCGGGAGTGGCCAGACACGAAAAGGATGTAGACGCCGGGCACAGGAAATTAAAGGATAAAGAAAAAGAAATAGACAATATTGTCCAGAAGCAACTGGAAAAACTGGAACATGTGGCCGGTTTGTCCGCGACGGAGGCCAAGGAAATACTCCTGCAGAAGGTTGAGGACGAAGCTCGAATAGAAAGCGGCCGAATCCTGCGTCAAGTCGAAGAGGAGACTCACACGCAGGCTGACAAGAAGGCCAAGGAAATCATATCCGTAGCCGTCGGCAGATTCGCTGCGGATTTCGTTGCCGAGCGCACAGTCTCCGTAGTCAGTCTTCCCAGCGAGGAAATGAAGGGGCGAATAATCGGCCGCGAAGGTCGTAATATCAGAGCAATAGAAGCCGCCACCGGAATAGACCTGATAATAGACGATACGCCCGAAGCGGTGATACTGTCCGGGTACAATTCCATCAGGCGGGAAATTGCAAGGATAGCCCTGGAAAGACTCATCAACGACGGTAGAATTCATCCTGCCCGGATTGAAGAAGTTGTAAAAAAAGTCACTCAGGAGATGGAAGAGACTATTGTGGAAGCCGGCGAACAGGCCAGCTTTGACGTAGGCGTTCACGGGATCCATCCCGAGTTGATAAAGCTGGTCGGAAAGCTAAAGTACCGGACCTCTTTTGCACAAAACGTTTATCAGCATTCCATCGAAGTTGCTTTCCTGTGCGGCATAATGGCCGCGGAACTGGGCCTTAACCCCAAGAAGGCTAAACGCGCAGGGCTCTTGCACGACATTGGCAAGTCTATTGATCACGAAGTGGAAGGCGCTCACGCGATCATCGGCGCGGACATAGCGCGGCGATACGGCGAATCACCGCTGATCGTCAATGCCATAGCGGCCCATCATGGTGACGAAGAGCCTACCAGCACTCTATCTGTTCTTGTGCAGGCCGCTGATACCCTTTCCGCAGCCAGGCCCGGGGCTCGCAGGGAGATGCTGGAGAATTACGTCAAGCGCCTGGAAGACCTGGAGCGCATAGCGGACTCTTTCAAAGGGGTGAGCAAGTCTTTCGCCATTCAGGCGGGCCGTGAAATTCGAATTATCGTTGAGAATTCGAATATCAACGACGAAGGGCTCACTTTGCTGGCTCGAGATATCCGCAAGAAGATCGAAAAGGAGCTTTCCTACCCCGGTCAGATAAAGATAGTGGTTATCCGCGAGGCTCGGGCTGTAGAATTCGCCAGGTAGCAAGAGGTCTGTCGCATTCGCCAAGAGTTCTCGTTAGTTCCCATGTAGGGAACAAGTACCAAACCCGACAATTTGATGATGGGACAGTCCCGCCTCTGGCGGGATTGCCTGTTCTGGCATTGTGATCCAGATCGATCTACAGACAGGCGAGACGCCTGTCCCACCAGAGCCACGGAGGCTATTCAATTGAACGGCGATTTCGTATCAGTCCTCGATCCTGACGCCTGCGGCTTTCATCTCCTCGAGCGCGGCCTCGGTCCCTTCAGGAGTGATCCCTCGGCTTAAGCCTTTCACCAAAGTTACTTCGTAGCCTTCCTCTCGGGCGTGCATTACCGTTGCCTGCACGCAATAATCAGTAGCCAATCCGTAGACAATGAGGTCTTTCGCTCCCAGGTCTTCCAGAAGGCCTTTGAGCCCAGTATCGCGGCCGAGGTCGTCCCGGAATCCGGAATAGCTTTCCGCGTCCGGTTGGTCCCCGGTAGAAACGACGGCGGAGATCAGGTCGGGTGGTAAAAGGATCTCCGCGCCTGGTGTCCCCTGGACGCAATGCGGGGGCCAGAGCACCTGGTCATGGCCGTACGTTTCGATCACGTCCAGCGGTATGGTCCCCGGATGGCTCGTGAAGAAGGAGATGTGATCAGGAGGATGATAGTCCCGTGTGGCCAAAACCGGTAGCCCGCTTTTCTTGAACGCTGAGGTGCGGGATATGACTTCATCGACGTACTCGGCTCCGGTATCGGGAACCGCGAGGGCGCCATTGCGGAGTTCCGTGAAGTCCGCCTGAAAGTCAACGACTATGACTGCCTGTCGGCTTTTCCTGGCCATGGTTCACTCCCAAAACGTTTCGCATCATTATATTAGGACCAAAACCTGCAAAATCGGTCGCATGCTGTCCCAGAAATCGAAATCATACAAAATTTCCAGCAAATATTACAAATCCGGAATCAGGGTGGTGGAAGTGTGGCAGGAACGCATTTCGTCGGGGGTTAGACGCTGCCGCTATCCTTGTTCGGCGGAATCAGTCCTGGTCGTCTGAAGCGGAGGTCTGGTCGATGTCGCTGGGCACTAGTTGGAGATGAGGTTTCCCGTCAGCGCGTCTGGGTAAATCGAATTTCATGCGCGCGTTTGCAATCAACTCACAGAATTTCGCAAAATCCGCGGGAAGAAATTTCAGGCTGCAATGAGGCAGGTTGATATGTACGACTCCGCCGTGGCAGACCGAGACGGTCCCGAAGTTTTCCGAAGTGGCGAGGATAGTCTGATCTTCCAAAAGAGGCCCCTTTTCACAACTCTTCTATAGCTCATTCTATGGGCGGGTACAGATCTTTGCAATAGAATTCGGAATAGGAAAGGCAAGCGTTCAGGTGCGCGGGGGGAAACGGGCCCCGTGCCCGCGCTATAGGATGAGCTGTTGACAAGTGTCCAGGTGCGCGGGGGAAACGGTGCTTCGGGGCAAGTAGGACCAGTATTTGGCGGGTCGTCGATGGACCGGCATTCCGCCGGTCCATCGACTATTATTCAGGGTTTAGCGTAAACCGACCGCGGGGCTCAGAAGCCCCGCGTCTTTCAACTCCGATTATTGTTGAACCGACAAGATAGGGCTTGCACACCGCCGTTACGGCGTCAACCCCGCGGTGTACTTCTTCAATTCGTCGCCAAACGCCAGATCTTGTCGCTGTTCCGCGAGGGTAAGGCCTTTGCTGTAAACCTCGGCGAGAGATCTTCTCAGCCGGTCATCGCATGGGTACTGCCTGACCGCGTCCGCGAGCCGCTTCAGCCCTTTGAGCCAATAATCGCGCTCCTGGGCCCAATTCTCCCTTCGTTCTTCCTCGGTTCCATCTGCAGCCTGTGCTCTGGCGGTTCTTTTCAGGAGCCCCGCGGCAGCAGAGCCTTTAGCCCCTCCCAATGCCTGCAAGAGCGCAGGCAATTCGGCCTCGTTGATTTCCAGGAATTTTCTCACACGCTCTGCGGCCCGTTCCACCATGGCGGTGTTAGCGACTTCATATTCGTATCGTGCCAGTTTTATTATAGAGTCATCCAGGAGGTCTCTGAATTTCATGTCAAACGGCGCTAACTTCCTGGCAGTTCTCAGGATGTGGATATTACGCTCATATTGCCGGATGGTCTCCTGTCTGAACCGGTCGTCAGCCGCAGCCATCTGCCGGGTCAGATTTCCAAACTCAGGAGAGTTGAGCGAAAGGCTGAAGAATTCGTCTCCTGCGGGTACTCGTGCGAATCCGTAGCGTCGCAGTCCCCGTATCAACTCGGTTTGAGTGGTGTCATCGAAGCCGAACTGCTCTTTCAGTATGCGCCTGAACAAGGATTCGTATTTGTTGAGAGCCAGCAGATCCACCGACTTGACAGCCACGTCCGCGAATTCCTGCGCGACCAGCTCCATTGGAGCCGAAACCTCGTCCAAAGTTTCGTGGCGAGTTTGGTTCAAGGCCGCATCTCGATCCCTAAAACCAGCCAGGGTCTCGAGTTTTATATCGAAACCCTCATTGGTTTCAACCGCCGGGTCTATTACTATCGTCCTGTCGCCCACCATTACCACTGAATAAGCATGACCCGGAAGCAACAAGGCCCTTGAATTCAGTTTCCCGTCTTGCGCCAGCAGAACATACAGGATGGTCCCGGTCACGGCGTCGAACTTCTTTTGGTCCACGACACTCTTGGCCGAAGCACCTTCGATGGCGCTATAATCCTTTAGAACGTTCTTCTTTAGCCACGATAGCAATCGCCTCGCCTTTTCTTCATCGTTCTTGGCAGCGGCAATTTCTTTGAGCGCTTCTTCACGGATAGTCAGAAGCTCCCCCAGAACTCGCTCATGCTCTCCGGCGGTGTCGGGTAAGGCGTGGACAAATGCTTCGTAAGGGTCCTTGAATGGTTTTCCGCGAATCTCGGACGGATCGCAGTAGACCAGTTTGTACAAAGCCGTAGGCATTTCGTAGCGTTCAGGGACACGATTGGCCAGGTCCGCGTAACTTTTAAGTTCATTGAGGATGAGCTGCCGCATGATCAATTCGGCAGCCTCTTTCTGCGAATAAGCGGCTCTGAGACGCGGAGATCTGAGGAATCCCTGGAGGACGTAGTCGTTGACCAGATCAATTATCTCCCCGCCCGTTTGGCGGAAGAGTAACCGGCTGACCTCGTAAACCCAGTCGTACGGTTTACCGGACATGAGAGCGGCTGTGTAGAGACGCTTGATCAGAAAAGGGTCTCCGCGGAATTGGGAATCGAGGGAAAGCGCCGCGGGAGCATATGTCATGACAGCGGCGAAGTAATTCCCCGTGTCTTCATATCGCCAACCCAGCAAGCAGACGCCTTCGTAATTCAGGCCTCGACCGAATCCCTGGGCCATTCTAAGGTAGGCATCACCTTCCGGTATGTAGCCTATTTTGTAATACAGTTGTGCCAGGTAAAGAAAGGCTTCCGGACTATTGGGTTTGGCCAGGGCCGCGCGAAGGAGATAATTGGCAGCCGCTGAGCCGGACCCGGTGCCTTCTTCCGCCTCCTTCATCAAACCCATCTTCAGGAGAGCGAAATAGTTGTCAGGATCGGAGCTAAGGACAGCTTGAAACTTCTCCATTACCTTGACGGAATCGCCGCCGGCTTTTTCGGCCTCAAAGGCCTCCAAGAGCAGATCGTCGACGCTTTTCCGCTCTACAGCAGAGGCTTTGTCGGGGCAGGCCCAAGCACAAAGCAACGCCAGGCAGCAGACTAGAGCTATGCCACTGGCTTTCATCTTGTCCCCCTTACAGCGTACACAAAACGTACCTTCTTATATCGAATTTTGTCCATTTTGTCAACAACTTAACCCAAGAGAGGTCAGCAAGCCCCTGAAATGCTTAGTAGCCGCGCGGCCAAATGTGATATCGTAGTACAGATCCGCGTCATCTTGATGAGAAGTGGGCCCCGCAAGCATAGGCGGCGACACCAGCGCCGCGTGCACGAGCTACATGGGGCCGACGCAGTGAAATGGGGGCACTGAGCCGTTTCCAAAGCAGCAGCCCGTCTAATTTCTATTGCGAGACAGACACCAGGAGGTTCCACATGAGGAAGCCAGTTGGGTTAGTGGTTCTTTTTGCCGCCTTGTTGCTGTTGAGCGGAACCGCAACCGCTCAGGTTTACAATCCGGGCGTGATCAATGTCGTCGGGGACAGACTTCTCATAGAGGAGGATATGGGGACCCTGACGCTGGTGTGGACCGGCACGGTCTTCTTTGTAAAACCGACCCCGGACCCGGTGGCAGTTACCGTGAAATTTGAGCTGTCGCCTTCGGGAGTATGGGAGGAACGAGGCACCAGCAGTACGGTTCTTGTCAGCGGTCGGACGGCCGGCGCGAGATCGCTAAGGGAACGGATTGCCATTGCCACGACCGACGCACGGGGTGTGACGGATGCCGCGTCGTTGTTCAACAAGGACCAGGTGCTTCGTCTAAGCATAGCGGTAAGGCGTCCCAGTGCGGCCGGTACAGCGGCCGCTCTCGCACAGGGGGACTATGAGGTCAAGCCACTGGGATACCTGCTCTTGAACGCGGCCAGGCGCGGTAATCTCAATGAGGTGAGACAGATTCTGGAAGCCGGGGGTGATGTCGATTCAGCAAGTATGGACAATGTCACGCCCCTGATGATGGCTGCAGAGCGCGGGCATAAAGACGTGGTGAGATTGCTCTTGGAAAAAGACGCAAGCACGAAGAATCGCACCAAGGGCACCGCATTCATAGAGTCCCCGTTCGGCTCGAGGATTGCCGGCGGTTGGAACGCCCTGATGGCCGCAGTCTCATCCGGCGACGCGGATATAGTGAAGCTCATGCTGGACAAAGGCGTAAACGTGAACTCCGCCATGGATGATCGCAGGACCCCTCTGCTGGTTGCGGTGGATGGAAAAAGCCCTGCAGTGGTAAGCCTCCTGGTGGAACGCGGCGCGGATGTCAACGTCGTGTCGGACTCGGGTTACTCTCCCTTAGCGATGGCCGACGTTAACGGCAAAGGGGCAATCGCGAGAATTATCGCGGCGCGTGGAGGCAAAATCATAGTCCCTTGGGACATTCTCTCCGGTTCGGAATAGATTGTTGTAGCAATCCTCGAAAGTAATCACGGTTTGACTTGCGGGTGTCCCGCCAACGCGGGACGACCCCATTCGGAAAAGACTTTTGAGAACCACCATCACTTCGCGGTCGGGGCAGATCCGGGCGGTTCGGGGTTCGGAATGCACCGGCCGCGTGGCTGCAATCGCCAGGGGACAAGGTTTGTACCAGAGCGGCAAACCCAGAATTTGTTTATGTAAATCTTGACATTGCGCCGATTTATCAAGTATAATTTGACAGATTCGGTGTAAATGCCAAGGTTCAGAAATTTTAGACCTGCTGTAGCTCATGTTGCCTACGAGGAGAAGCGCGATGAACAAGAGCCTGGTTTTGGTCCGTTTGCTTTGTTTGCTGGCACTGACTTTGCTGCCCTGTGTGGCAGGCTCTCAGGAGGTCCCACCTCCCGAAAAGGTAACAGACGGCAGGTTTGAAATCACCACAAAGACACCGGATCACAGAAAAATTAGGGTCGGTGAACTAGTACCTCAGAGCACGGAACTGGTGCGTGACCGGGACCTCAACCCCGGCGCGGTATTTCGCGTCATGACAGGCGGCTACCTGGCTTTTGAGGAAGCCGAATGGGTGGACAAAATCGAATTCAAGGTCTTTGACCGGCCTGTTACCGCTTTTGAACCATACAAGAGATTCGCTGAACTGCTGGTGGACATCAACGAGAAAATCTGGGGGATCAAGCAAACGTTGGGCAGCTATGACCAACTCGCGTTTCGCCTGATGAACATCTGCGACAAGAGTCGGTTCCCGACCCTGCAATCCATTGACGACAACATAGTCCAGCAGTTGGTAATTTATAAGAGACTGATGCTTCTCAGAGAGTTGGTCGTGAATTCGCTCAATCGGTTCGTCAAGGAGAGGTCTTGTAGGGATCGGTACGATGAGTATCAGAAGAGCCTCAATCTGTACAGCCAACAGCTCACGGAGTTGTCCAGGAATTACGAGCGCCTGACCAAAAAAGGCCTTCAGCTGGCTCAGGAAGTTCAGCCGGACCAGGCCGCACCGGAACGGGGTAAGACCGACACCCAACCTCTGAAGAAAGGCCCTGCAAGTCAATAGCCGAAAGCCGGCCCGACATCTTATACGGATTGGCCTTCGCCGGAAGGGACCCTCATCCAACCTTGTTCGCTTAAGCGCACACTGGTATTATAGCGGTTCTCGAAAGTAATCACGGATCAACTTGTGGGTGTCACTGCCGGCTTGTCCCGCAGTGCGATGCCCTTCGGGCGGAACTTTTGAGAATCGCTCTAGACCTCTTGCCCGAAAACGCCCCAAGTTTTTCGAAGAATCGCCAGACGCTTCAAAACCTCATGCTTGAACAGTCGCGCACCATCATCAATGCCAGATCGGCTTCAGTTTCGGGGATCCTTCTCGCCGGAGGCAAGTCGCGTCGAATGGGAGGCATCAAGAAAGCCCTTCTGGAGGTGGGAGGCCGGAGAATAATTGAACGAGAGGCTTCCACACTAAGGGAACTGTTCATCGAAACCGTGGTGGTGACCAATTCCCCCGAAGATTTTGAATTTCTAGCTCTTCCGATGTTCAGAGATAAGTTTCCGGGGACCGGCTCTCTGGGCGGACTGTACACAGGGCTTTCAGTATGCACGGCGGACCACGGGTTCCTGGTCGCGTGCGACATGCCGTTTATCCTTCATAGGCCCATCAGGTACATGGTTGATTTGATTAACGATCACGATGTGGTCATTCCTCGTGTCCATGGGTATTTGGAGCCTCTCCACGCAATCTATTCTCGCCGATGCCTCCCGTTCATCGAGGAACTCCTCAATGAGGGCAATCTCAAGATTATCGACTTCCTGAACAGGGTGAAGGTCTTGGAAATCCCGGAGCAGGACCTGAGGGTTTTTGATCCCGGCCTTCGCTTCATCGTGAACCTCAACACCCCCGAGGATCTTCAAAGGGCCCGAGAAACCGCCCGGGAGCTGGACGAAGCCAACCCCCATCCATGTCCGTAGCTGTGTGGCGAGATCAGTACTCGTAAGGCAGGAAGAGCTTCCGATGTTCGTCGAGAGCGAAGCGGTCCGTCATGCCGGCAATATAGTCGCAGACTATTCTTTCAGGCGGCTCCACATTAGCTGAAATTCTCTTTTGGACCCCTGGAGGGAGCTGCGAGGGGCGTTTGACATATTCCTCAAAAAGGTCGGTCAGCAGGCGGTTTGCCTTGTACTGCATCCGCATTATTTTGTGGTGGGTGTAGAATCGCTGATACAAAAACCCGTTAAGTTGAACTTTCCATTTCTGCATCCGGGGAGAAAAAGCGGCTGCCGGACTAATCATGTTGACAATCTGCTGAGGGGTCTGGAAAGAGCCCTCAGCAAGAGCTTCCTCTGTGGCTTTCACAAGGTCCCGTATGAACGCGTCGATCAGTAGACGGATGCATTGATACAGAAGAGTGTCCCTATCCAGATCCGGATAGCGGTCCCTGATGATTCGCGTCACTTCATTCCAAACTTCCAGCTCTGAAAGATCGCGCTCATCGAAAAAACCTGACCGCAGCCCATCCTCAATGTCGTGGCAATTGTAGGCGATCTCATCCGCAAGGTTGACAATTTGAGCTTCCAGCGACGGTTGAGGCTCAGCCATGAACTCCCTGAGCGATTCTTCCGGGGCATGATCGTAGACGGTCGAATGCCTAATTATTCCGGAACGAGTTTCGTGCGTCAGGTTGAGTCCGGGGAACTCGGGGTACCTTGCTTCGAGCAAGTCCACGACTCTCAATGACTGGGTATTGTGCTCGAATCCTCCATTGTCGGCCATCAGAGCGTGGAGAGATTGTTCCCCGGCGTGACCGAAAGGGGTATGTCCTAAATCATGGGCCAGCGCCACGGCATGAGTGAGGTCTTCATTTGCTCCCAAGTACTGTGCCACGCTTCGGGCAATCTGAGCCACCTCAAGGGTATGAGTGAGTCTTGTTCTGTAATGGTCACCCTCGTAGTACGCGAACACCTGGGTCTTGTACTCGAGCCTGCGGAATGCCTTTGAATGTATTATCCTGTCTCTGTCTCTCTGGAAAGAGGTGCGGTACATGCACTCTTCTTCCGGATGGACTCTGCCACGCGAGTTCTCGGACAAAAGGGCGTACGGCGCAAGGTACGCTCTTTCTCTCTGTTCCTGTATCGAGCGAACTACAATCACGGGTCTGTCCTGCGGCCACGCGCTTAGGATTTGGGTTATGAAGCGCGGCCAAATTCGGTTCGGCCAACCGGGGTGAGCTGACCAGGGAACATCTCAGCGTCGGGCCGGAATACGCCCGGATTCCCTTTCCAATTGCGATGGCCGAGGTTTTTCCGGCCTGGTGGAAGACTCTTCGCTGGACGGCAATCCGGTGTCCGAGCCGCCTCCGTACGGGCCCGGTAGGATTATGTTAACGAGCAAAGCAAAGAAGCCTACCACCAGGAGTGATCCTATAATCCATAACAGCATCTTCACCTTACGGCTGAACATCCTCTTCGGGGCCGAAACGGGTCCATGTTCCGCGGGGAAACGGAAGTCCCCCGTTATTCGTGACGGAGAGCCTTTTGCTCCGCCGTCCGATGGAGTGGCGCCGGATTCACTGGTAGTTTGGTCATGGGGCCGAGTAGCAGAACCACCCCCGCCTTCGGCAGGCCCGCTAGCGGAGGCGGCATCCTGTAAAGGGCCGATTTCGTTGCAAAGGGGACAGCGAACCTTGACCGAACGGCCTTCGGGAAGAGCGTTCTCGTTTATCCTCATCAAGCCGCCGCAGTGCGTACACCTTGTGATCATGGCTTCCCCGAAGCTGGTTCCACCTTGCCTTTGAGCAAGGGATTATTGTCATAAATCTTCATAGATCCGAGGCAGACTGGGGTTAGGGCAAGACGCAAAACCTGTGCTCGTTGACCCGCGGGCAGGAACACACGGAGATTACCGCGGAGGCTTTTCTCCAGAAGAGGATTTTCCCCGGGGAATTTCCTCGCCGGCGCAGATCCTTTTGCGTTTTAGCTCATCGAGGGCACCGTGTCAATTGCCGCAACAATGCCGAAGTGATCATTCACTTATGTGCGGGAGCGTCTCCCATGCCCCGAAGGGGCAGCCCAAGAGTAGCCACGGGCGTAAGCCCGTGGACAATGGTCCACACAATCATTTGGATCACCGACCCTGGAGGGGTCGACCATGAATATGAGTTGGACTTCGGGATTGGTCGACCCCTCCAGGGTCGGTGATTCAGGGCTGGAGCAGTACTTCCAGTCCACGGGTTACACCCGTGGCTACCGTTGGTACGCCCCTTCAGGGCTCAGAATCCCTTCTACCCCCGCAAGACTGAATGGTTACATGCCGAATCACCTCAAGTTGTCCCTCTTGAAGCGTGAATTTGTTCCGGCTCGTTCAAATCTAAGAAAAGCAGCGTTCCACCCACTACCGCGGCAGGAATAAAAAAGAGATTCACCACGGGAATCGAGGCGATTACCAGGTTGCCGAGTCCAAAGCCCATTATGGAGCGGAATCCGGATTTGAGGAAGGCCCTCTTTTCTTGCCACGAGAACCGGCGCCGGTCCATTGGATATCCTAGATATTCGTGAGCAAACTTGTACGCGGATAACAGTGCGCTTGCTACGGCAAACAGAAGGGAGCCGATTCCGGGAATCAGCAGTAGCGGAAGAACAAGCACCAGCAACAGAATGTATAAGCCAAGAATCCTGAAAGAATGGGCGATTGCTCGACCCGAGTCCTTAAGCAGCAGCGCGGCTGAGAAAGGGGCCTCGTGGAATGTGCCGGTAATTATCTGTTCGGTCTTTTGAGAAATCACCTCATTAAACGGTGAAGCCAGCGCGGACGCAACCAGTGTGAAAATAAAGAAGAAAACAACAAGCACAATCAGGCCGACTATTACAAGAAGCATATAGTACAGGGCCTGCCAGTACCATTCCCCACCCATCATTTGGCCTACCAAATGGGAGAAGACATAGTAAAGCAATATGTAGGAACCGCCAAGCACCACTAGACTTATTGCCAGTGGCGCCGCGGCATACTTCCAGAGTTCGCGGTGCGCCCAAAGAAACAAAGCACCTCGCAACACGTACAGCGGGGCCGGCAAGAGCCTTCGCGTCAACAGTCCACCGCCCTCTCCTGAATGGTTCATGGCTTTTTCGCCTTGCCACTCACGGAGTGGGTTATTTATCTTTCTTGATTAGCTGGACAACTTCACCGGGATCAGGAAAACGATCCAATTTCTTCTTCGAGAAAATGAGCTTGCCTCCATATTCAATTTCAAAGACGCCGCCACTCGAACGGATCAGCTCTGACTCGATTCCCAGTTCCTTATTGAGTTCGCCCGCCAGACCGGCGGCTTTCGGCTCGTAGTTTCAAGCCCCGCAGTAGGTTATTTTGCATGTGGGCATAGTGAAATGTCCTCCTTTCACCAAAAATTTTCGCCGAGCTATTATATTCTTGCCGTTTCCTGCCAACAAGGATGTACGGACCAACTGAGCACATGCGACTATCTTTTTTGTTCTTCTCTAGTTGTATTCGAGAAGCTCAATCTTTACTTTTCCCAGCATTTTTAAGATCGAAGCGGCTTCGTCTCCCTCCTGTTCCGCGGCTATCTTGATATGTGTGGCGTCAGCGGGAACTTGCTTCAGAGTAGGGTCCACTGCAAGCCATCCATTGACGTACGATTCAGCCCAAGCGTGGTAAAGGAAACCCCCTCGATCGGTGTAAACCAGGCCGGTGGCCACTCGGCTCGGAATTTTCTCGGCCCTGGCCAGTGCCGTGTACAGGGTTGCGTGAGACTGACATTCACCCGTCTTGCTGTGCAAGACCTCTAAAGCGGTGAATGAACGCTGCATTTTGTTCTCTACGTTTTCCGCGGTCCATCGGACAAGTTTAATCACCTTATCCAGGGTCCCCTCGTTCCTGTCAACGACCTTTCTTGCTTGGGCGACGATCTCATTGTGATCGGACTGTATGGCTAACGTGGAGCCGAGATATTTCTCCAAAGATGGGTCTCGTGATTCTGTTGGCTCCGCGCTTTTGAATCGCTTTAGATCTTCCGTACGAACTGCAACGTCAAAGCCTTCCGAAGAGGTGGCTGTGGATACCGGCAAGATCACTTGCCTCCAGTCTCGGGCTATAAGGCCTGGATCGATCCCCTGCATCCTCAGTTTCAGCGACTGAAGTCTTTCCGGATTGGGTAGTTTGGGGCTGACCGGGATAAAGCTCACGTCCAGGATCAGGTCCTTGCCTGTAGTTTTAGCCTGCAAGAATTTCTTCGCTGCATTTTCATCTTCGAGGACGGTTACGAGATCACCGTTCACAGCTTTTTGGAGGACTGCAAGGCCTTTCCTATCGAGCCATTCATGCACCACCGACCGGCCGTCGCTGGTCGTGACTTTCCACATCGCCCCATTCGGGCCTGGGTCTCCCTTCACGCTGGACACCTGCTGATCCACTTTTCGTGTGCGCTGTAGGTTGGGGTCAAATTCAATGAACGAGTAGGCCTTACCATCTTCGAGTCCTTTCAGAGCTGGCATGAAAGATCTGGCGCTAAAATGATAAACCTTGTCCTCAAAAGGGTGCTCTGTATTGAGAGCCTCGCCCCCAGTGGTCCTGGTCACCACTAAACGGCCGCCTTCCGTTCTTCCCGTTATCTTAAGATTTTTGTCGTTCTGTCGATGATTCGATTGGAAGGAAACCATGGTCATGTCCGGCCGAACCGTGGCGATCTCTTTCATGACAATCTCGTTGGTTTCTTTCATGGTTTTGAGTCTCATCGTCGAATCATTTGTTATCGTGAAGTTCGATCCTGTGGGCTCGATCTTGAAATGGCTGCAACCTATTTTATCCTCCTGGAAGTACGTCCCGTACCATGCTTCTTTGAACGGAAATTTGTCGAGACTCCCGTATCCCTCCGCCGGCACGACCTGATCTGACTGGTTTGCTTTCAAAGAGTAAAACATGCAAGAGGTTTGCGGCAGGGCCAGGAACAATGCAATTATTATGGAAAGCGCAATTCTGTTCATTATGGCACGCTGAATAAGTCCGCGGTCCGCATTCCGGCGCGTTGGCCTGTTTAATAGCGAGTGAGCCGCACGAACAGCAGTCGCCGCATGTACGGATATTCCGTCAGTTTTCGCGAGCCATGGAGCCAAAGGAGAATCCACGGCCGGCGCCGCGACTCCAGTATACTCACCCCCTGCCGAGCTTGCAATGACATGGAGCGAAAAGCTCTAAAGCTAAGAGGAGATTCCTCATGCGGCCTAAATCATGAGGGCTTTGAGAGGAAGAGGAACGAGAGGGGGTTAAATTCCCTTTCCCTCTCCGCTCTCTTCAAGGCAGAGTATTCCGCTTAATTCACAGGTCTTTCGATTCCCGGGCCATGCCGCGGGTGTCAACCGGTCAATGTGTGTGAGAATGCTCTTCCGTTTCATGGGCTGCATGGGTGTGCTTGTGCGCCCCGTGATCACCATGGTGCTCGTGGCTGTGCCCGGTACCGGCAGCGTGTACATGCTCATGAGCATGGGTGTGGTCATGTTCGTGACTGTGCGCATGGGAGTGCTCATGGCTGTGAGTTTCGTCTCCATGTTTGTGTTCATGCGAGTGATAATGAATATGCTCGTGAACATGCTCATGTTGGTGCTCGTGAGTTCCTTCCATTTGCGGTCCTTCCTTTCTTGTCGCTTCCGACACCACGAATCGCCTTGATTTAAAGTTACTTCTCCAAGTAAAGAGGGTCAAGCAATTGCTATTCAGGGAAAAAGTGTGGCACGGGCCATATACTTAATCGGCATTTATGTCTTGGCCATGCCATCGAACATCTCATTTTATATAATCGTTCACCGGGCTTGAGACGGCTCTGCGCCCGGTGAGGATGGAGGGGGAGACCATCTCCCCCTCCAAGCCTCCCCCATCGTGATTCTAAGGCCTTAAGACCGTCCCGGTGAACGGTTACCATTTTATATGTTGGCGGATTTCTCCGAGACACCGTTTGTTAAGTGCAAAGTTGGAACTCTTGATTGACTTTTCACCAATTGCGGAAGTATCTTGAAAAAACTGAAGCAAAATTGGGTCATTGAGCCCGGTTCCGATCGGATTGATCCGCCAAAGGAGGGGCGATAAATAGGGCCGTCGGCACCGGTATGATGCGCCTCCAGCGGGCCTGCCAAGAGTTGGACGCGGTATTAGAAAGGATAGGGTTAAGGTCTCCCGAAAATTGCGGAGGGGGCAATCCTCTCTGCCATTACCGATCGCTGTAACAATACGTTCGTCTCGCATAAACGAGGATAAATCGAACAGGAGGACCAATGAAGAAATTGGCCGTGATGTTGCTGTTGGGATTGGTGGTGTCATCCTTGATGGTGATGCCGGGGAAGATTCAAGCCGCGGACAACAAAGTCGCTGTCATGTGGGTCGGTAAATCCGGCATGACCAATTCGGTGCTGATGGGGTTCATGCAGCGAGCCAGGAGCAGCGCTCCAAATATGGAAATCCAGCTCAAGAGAGAACTCAAGGACATGCAAGAAGCTGAAACGCTGTTTCGTGAGTTCGAGTCGACCACGAACGGCATTGTCTTCCTGCGATCCACCGGCGCGGAGTTTCTAGCTAAAGTGAAACCCAAGGTCCCATGCTTTGTGGGTGGCTGCAACAACCCGGCTTACCTGGGAACCGTTAAGAACCTGAATGCGCCGGAGGGGAACATAACAGGCGTAACCTATTTCATCCCCTATCAAGAGATCTTCAAAGTGATGTTAGCCCTTTTCCCGAATATAAAAAGCGTGGGTCTCCTGCTGGAGAAGGGCCATCCAGGCGCGGTCATTGATGAAGAAGGCACGCGTGAACAGTGCCAGAAGTTAAAGCTCGCGTACAACGAGGTGGTAGCGAGCAACCGAGACCAATTGGTTGATGGAACCAAGAAGCTTTCAGGCAAGGTTGACATATTTATAATCAGCAATACAGGCCTTGTAATGGACAACACTGTGTCCCTGCTGGCGGTTGCCAACAGCACAAACACCCCCATGTTCGCTTTCGCCGAGAAGCCGGTTAAAGCAGGGGCCGTAGTGGGCATGGTGGCGGATGACGTGAAACTGGGCTCCATGTTGGCCGACTCTGTGGTAGACGTAGTGGTCAATCGGAAACCGGTGTCCAGCGTCCCGGTCAAGACGGACCCGGATCCGAAAATCCTGGTCAATCAGGCGATGATGCAAAGCCTGGGCCTGAAGTTCCCGCAGGAAATTCTTGGAAAGGCGCAGGTGATCCAATAGCGATTCAGGTCTTTGTCGGACCCCTGCACGAAACAGCTAGTAGGCGCTGGAGAGCCATCCCTGGAGAGGCCCCTGGATGGCGTCGGTTAAATCGCGCCCGGACCGACCAATTGGAGAACCTATGAAAAAAGGTCTGTTGATGGTTTTCACGGGTAACGGCAAAGGCAAGACCACGGCCGCTTTAGGCCAAGCCTTCAGAGCCTTGGGCCACGGCTTCAAGGTGTGTGTGATACAGTTTATCAAAGGCTCCTGGAAATACGGCGAAATGGCCGCAGCCGAAAAATTCAAGGGACTTCTGGAATTCCATGTGATGGGGAAAGGGTTTACCTGGGCGTCCAAGGACATAGAGCAAGATACAAGGGCAGCCAAAGAGGCTTGGATTTTCGCCAAAGAAGCCATCGGATCGGGGAAATTCGAGATGGTGGTTTTGGACGAGCTTACCTACCCTATGAATTACGGAATGCTCGACGCTGAAGAAGTTTTAAAGGCTTTGACGAGTCGCCCGGGATCGGTACACGTCGTGGTTACAGGCCGTGACGCGCCCAAAGGATTGATCGACGCGGCAGATCTCGTCACAGAGATGGTGGACGTCAAACACCATTACGATTCCGGCATTGAGGCCCAAAAAGGGGTGGAGTTCTAAGAGGAAGGGCAGCAAGGAAAGAAGTCGGCGGAGGAAGAGGACACCACATGCCTTGCCCTTGCTTTCACGGCAAGGGAACCCGGACTGGTGTGGCTTTGACGGTTAGTGAGCCTGAAAGACGTTGTCTTTGAAGTCGTCTACAAAGGCGTCGATATCCGGCCTATTTTCCTCATCTTCAGGGAGATTGCGGAGATCCACTATTTCATCGGTATCCTTTCGGTACAGAACAATTACCATCCTCTTGTTTCTGGCCCTGTTAGCCCAGGCCTCCGCTGTAATTACGGAGCCCATGAAGGGCCGCATAAACGGCTGATAGCCGTCTCGGGCCAGCTCTGCTACGACTTGTTGCCTGGTCATGGGTTTTTGCGCTCCTGCTCGGTGGGTTTCCCGGGGGCCCCACAGAGAAAGCCGTTTAGTTCCAGATCCGCCGTGGCGGGCGCGGGTCTTCCGTTGTAGGAGCGAGCAATTAGTATGCCAATCTCGTTGATACAATGAAACCAACATTAATACAACAAGTTACATTGGTTTTCCTCGAGATAAAATCCTGACAAAGCCTACCGTTAGGTATGTTTAGGCGACCAAACGTACCTGAATGTGTTATGTCTCTGCGCTTTCATGGAAGTGTAGCAAGCATCAAAAAGATAATTTCCGATTATGAAATGCGCCTCTTGAAAATTGGTGGGTGCCGGCCTACGGAAACTGTCTCAAAACCCTGAAATGGAAGGATTTCAAGGTACGGCGTGCTTCGAGAAGCGCCCTGATTCCGGTCGGTTCACGAACCGCCCCTACCACCATGCGGTGAAATTCTCGGTTTTGAGACAGTTTCTACTCTCCGGGACTTTTCTCATAATCGTCGTCTGATGTCCCTAATTCTGAATATGTTTTGGTTCATATTTCTAAGATTGTTGTTCAGGCTTCGCGTGCTCTGGTTAATGTTGCTTTTCGTCCTATCAATGTTGCTGAAGTCCGATTTTAGCCTGTTTTGAACTCCGGTGGTCGGGTCCACTCCGCCGGTAGAGCCTCTAAAGATCCGTCCGCAGCTCTTGCACGCCTTTTCGGGGGCAACCTTCTCGCCGCACTGCGGGCACACACGGTCCGGCGATTTTCCATCATCTTGTTGATCGGGCTCAGCGAGGTTTGTGGAAGGCTCCCCAGCGGGCACCGCGGATTCCCCGTGAGCAAAGGTCCATGCAAACGCCATCAGGAAGGCAACAGCCACGATAAACGCGCGCTTGCAGACGTTGGACCTGGAAAAGAAGTTCAGCCATCCATCCGGCCCTTTTTCTGCAAGCCTCTTCGGCAATTGTTGGTTCGCAAACACCTTAATTCTCAACTCCTGCCTGCCAATTTCAACCTCAGCCACTAAAAATGTAATCAGGAAATGCCTCAAGGACAACTCCCTTACCGCGAGGGCTTTGACCATGGACAATGAATCCGGCCTCGACGAAAGCCCCAGGGAAACCCCACAAGGGTCAACCGCGCTGATGCTCCTCCAGGATTTGCAGGACTTCGTGAAGCCCCAACTCCTTGGCCCGATCCAGGCATGTTTGGCCGGCGTAGTCCGCCGTGTGCACATCCGCGCCCCACATCAAGAGCAGCTGGATTGGCTCGATGTGAGCTTTCTCACAGGCCAGCATCAGGGCGGTTCGGCCGTCTTTGTCTCGCGTCTCAAGGTCGGGCCCGGCGGCCAGAGCGAGCTTCACGATTTCAGCCCTGCCACTGAGGCACGCCCACATCAAGGCCGTCCGGCCGTTGCTATCCTTGGTGTCGATATCCACTCCGGCATCCACGATGGCCTCAATCAGGTCCGGGGCGGCGTACGTCATGCACCACATCAGGGCCGTCCGTCCCTTTTGGTCCGCCATATTGACGGCCGCCCCTCTCCCCAAGAACAGTCTGACAGCGTCTTTCCGGTTTTTGTAGCAGGCCCACATTAACGGAGTCCGACCGGCCTTGTCCTTAGCATTGACGTCGCATCCGGCGTCCAAAAGGGGCTCAAGGTCCTGGTATCGCCCTTCCAGGCAAGCAGCGATCAAGGCTTCCGTGTTTCTGTCCGAGTCCTCTGACAGCACATCTTCGGCGTGGCTATCTGTGTCAGTGGTATCGTCCACCTCGTTGTCTGAAGACTCGGGGTATGCCTCTTCCTCCTCCATGGTCGGCCGCTTCACATACGCGCCGCCGGCGACGAGCGTTGTTACGACTTCGACATGTCCCTTTACCGATGCCCATGCTACGGCGGAGAGGTTGGCCTTATCCAGTGCATTTGGGTCTGCTCCCGCTTCGAGAAGGATCTGCACCACTTCGAGATTCCCCTTATAGGAAGCCCTAATCAAAGGTGTCAACCCGTGGTGGTTGGCGGCATTGGGGTCCGCTCCATGCTCGAGCAGCAGGCGCACCACATCCACCGCCCCGACTGAACAAGCTTTGAGCAAAGCAGTCTTGCCACCCTTGTCCCGCGCTTCTATGTTCCCACCGTTTTCCAAGAGAATATGGACGACTTCCCGATGACCTCTGAACGCGGCTCTCATCAGAGGTGTGAGGCCGTGAACGTCGGAAGTGTTCGCGTCAGCGCCGGCGCTCAACAGGCTTCGTACCTCTTCCACGTTGCCTGCCGCCGCGGCCCGGATCAGATCCGGTTGACCGTTGGGTTTTCTTTCAACCAGGAAGCCTTGGTCCAGGGTGAGTTCCAGCGCCTCGGTGCGTCCTGAACCCGAAACTTCAATCATAGTCTCGATGGTTTTTTCAGCCTCGGAAGTAACCGCGGCCCCTCTCTCCAGGAGCAGCTCCACTACCTCTTCGTGTGCCTCTTGAGATGCCCAAACCAGAGGAGTCATGCCGGCCATGTCAGACATTTCGACGCTCGCACCGCGGTCGAGTAACAGTTGAACCGCCTGAGTCCGACCCGCGCGGGCGGCCCACATCAAAGCCGTGCGGCCCGCTCTGTCCTCCAAGTCCACTGTAGCTCCATTGTCCAAAAGGAGCCTCATGAAGGTAACGTCGCCTTTGTCCGCAGCGACCATTAACGCGCTCCACCCTGCGCGATCCTGCGCGTCGGGATTTGCTCCGCTTTCCAAGAGGAGTTCGGTGGCAGGTTTGTGTCCCCGATACACAGCCTTCATCAACGCGGAGCGCCCGGCATTGTCAGAGGCATTGGCGTCGGCGCCCCGCTTGAGCAGCAGTTTCATCATTCCCAGGTGGCCGTCGAAGGCGGCCCTCATCAGCGGGGTCCACCCGGCTGAGTCTTTGGCGTCCGCATCTGCGCCTTGTTCCAGCAGCCTCGTCATAACGATCGGGTGTCCTGCCACGAGCGCGATCGTCAAGGCCGTCCTGCCATTGTCGCTTCGGGCATCAGGGTTGGAGCCACGATCTAAAAGAAACTTGACCATCTCGGTTTTGCCGTAACGGGCAGCCACCATCAAAGCCGTGCAGCCTTCCTCATCTCGGAGGTCCATATTGGCTCCTTTGCTGAGCAATAGCTGCGCAACATTTTTGTGACCTGCATACGAGGCGGCTATGAGGCCTGTATACCCTTTGCTGTCGCTTGCATTCACATCAGCCCGGGCATCCAGCAAAGTTTTCACTACGCGTTGATGTCCGGCCAGCGCAGCCTTTACAAGGGGCGTAGCGCCGGTTTCATCTCTGGAATTCGGGTCGACTCCCTTTGCCAGAAACTGCTTAACAACTTCGTGCTGGCCTTTCTGGGCTGCTTCGAACAACGCTTTGCTCTTGTCTCGTCCGAAGAGAATGGGCATTCCTTCGTCCTCTTCCGGCTGCCGGCGGCTCCCGTCAAATGCACATGACAACGGGACTTACGTTTGGGAGCGTCTAGGCTGGTATCTCGTGCAGTATTTCGAAGATTCGGTCCTAGTCCGGACCGATTCTCGGATTTTACATGAAAATTCACCGTAGAGTACAAGAAACTTTTATGGATCTTGAGCACCTGGAAGCAAGGGACCGCCTGCAAGCTTGCATAGTGGTAACCCATATAATGGCGACTGTCAGAACAGATCTTCCAAAACGCGCTGCGGTCACTGGCGCCGGCATCGACCAAAGTAGACGGGCATGGCCCGCCAAATCAAGGCTGAATAGCTCCGTTGAATTTTTCACCCGTCTCCTCTATGCTGCAATCACTGGAAAATAATGTCTTTGGCCTCGGCCCAACTTGTTTTGCATCGACCTCGGTCCGCTGTCAATACAGGCCGGGGCAATCTCCACAAGGAGGTCTCAGGAGATGTTCGAGACTTTGAAAAAGCTTTTCACACCAGCGCAGGCCCTGGAGCCATCCGGGTTAAAGGACTTCATGGACAAACATAAGACCGGGACATATACGTTACTGGATGTCCGGCAGCCCGGGGAATATGAAAAAGAGCACATTGCAGGGGCCACGCTTATCCCACTGCCGCAACTCGGCGACGCATTCGATCAGTTGGACCCGGAGAAGCCGATCATCGTTTATTGAGCTGTGGGTGGCCGGAGCCGAGTTGCGGCTCAACTGCTGGCCGGTCGCGGGTTCAGAGAGGTGTACAATCTGAGTGGAGGCATCAAGGCGTGGGAAGGCAAGGTTGCTGAAGGACCTGTGGAGCTGAATTTGGACATGGTTCGCGGAGATGAGACCCCCGCGGAAATCATCAGACTGGCCTATGGCATGGAGCACAGTCTGGGCGAGTTTTACGAGACAGCGAAATCCGTGACGAAGGATAGCGACATTGTGACAATGCTCGACACCTTGTCCAAGGTAGAGAACAAACACAAAGCTTATTTGGTCGAGCTAGGCAAATCGATCGACCCCGGCGGGGAAAGTGGAGAAGCGCTGGAGATAAAGGCTGCTTCAAATACCTTGGAGGGTGGCTTTAACAGCGTGGACTTCCTCAAAAAGAACGAGAGGTTTATGCAATCCGTTCCCGATCTGTTGGACCTGGCCATGATGGTAGAAACACAAGCTTTTGATCTCTACTTTCGATTCTCGGGGAAAACGGGGAACGAGCAGACCAAGGTTGTGCTTTACAAAATAGCAGACGAAGAGAAAGGCCATCTAGCTGCTCTGGGGGCTTTAAGGGACGCCAAAGCCTGAAAAGGGGAGATACAATGGACCGCTTTGAATATGAGATTACGACACATTCATCCGAAACCTTTCGCCGCCTGGTTTACTTCTGCTCTGAGGGGGGAGATTGCGGAATCGAAGAGGTCCCTGCCGAAGAGCCTCAGCTTCTTGTCGACCTGTTTAATGAGCGAGGCAGGGAAGGGTGGGAACTGGTGCAATTGCTTTTCGGGAGCAACGGATTCATGGCGTATTGGAAAAGAAAGCTTAATGTATAGGAAGCAGTCGGCACACTGGAAACGAAAAGGATCTTGACAGAATAGTAATATATTTATATCTGTATACAAAGATATAGGCGACGGAGCAAGCTCAGGTTCAGAGAACCAAAGAGGACAAACACATCTTATGCCAACAATAGAGGAAACGGAAGATGAAGGAAACTGTCAAAATAAAAGGCATGTCCTGTAATCATTGCGTTATGGCGGTGATCAAAGCGCTGAAAGAGGTGGACGGCGTCGCTGATGTCCAGGTGGACCTGGCGCAAGGAGAGGCGACTCTCGAAAGCCAGGGCGCAATAGACATGAAGCAAGTAGCCTCAAAGATAGAGAAAGCCGGCTATGAACTTGGCTAAAGACACCATCCAGATCCGGGGGATGAGTTGCGCTGCCTGTGTCCGCCGGGTCGAAAACGCGCTCGGCGAAATGCAGGGCGTCGAGAATGCATCCGTAAATTTTGCCACGGAAAAGGCCTCCGTGGAGTACGACCCTTCGGTGGTGGACATTGCAGCTATAAGAACTGCGATCAGGGGTCTTGGATACGAGCCGGTGGTGCTCCCGTCAGGCTCTGAACAAGGAATCCGGAAAACCACGATCTCCGTGGGGGGCATGAACTGCGCTGCTTGCGTCAGGCGAGTTGAGAAGGCGTTGCTCTCGGTTCCAGGGGTGACTGATGCCGCGGTAAATCTGGCCACGTCAAAAGCGACCCTCACCCACTTGCCGGGCGCAGCCACCGCCGTGGAACTGAAAGAGACACTGGACGACGCAGGGTACCAACTACTGGGGGTTGCTGAGGCTGCCGGCGCGGACCCCATTGAGGAAGCCCGCAAGAAGGAGCAGAAGGACCTAAAGATTAGGCTCGTAGTCGGCTTTATTCTGACAGCACTTATACACGCGGGCTCCGCTCCGCATCTGTTCCCGTTCCTGGAATCCATTCCGCATCATCGAATGCTCCTTTTCCTTTTCATCATCACAACCCCGGCGGTCTTTTGGGTTGGTGACAGGTTTTTCATAGGCGCCTGGAAAGCAGCAAAGCAACACACTACGGACATGAATACCCTTGTCGCTGTGGGCGCGCTTTCAGCATATCTCTATTCCAGTCTGGTCACTTTCTTCCCGGCCTTTTTTGCCACCGCGGGAATTACGCCTCACGTGTATTTCGACGGCGCTGCCATGATTGTAACGCTCATACTTCTGGGGAGATTCCTCGAAGCTCGAGCCAAAGGCAAGACCTCGATGGCTATTAAGAGGCTCATGGGCCTCAAGCCCAAGACCGCCCGAGTGGTCAAGGACGGCCGCGAGATAGACATACCGATAGACATGGTTGCCAAAGATGACGTCATCGTTGTAAGGCCGGGCGAAAAAATCCCCACGGACGGAATGGTCGTGTCAGGAATCTCCACGGTGGATGAATCCATGCTTACCGGCGAAAGCATCCCGGTGGCTAAGGAGGCCGGGAGCGAGGTGTTTGGAGCTACAATCAACAAGAGCGGCAGCTTCACCTTCAAGGCCACCAAAGTGGGAGCGGAAACAGCGCTGGCTCAAATAATTCGACTTGTGGAGGAAGCTCAGGGATCGAAAGCCCCGATTCAGAGGCTGGTTGATAAGGTGGCATCGGTCTTTGTGCCTGTTGTCTTTGCTATTGCGGTCTTGACCTTTGTTGTGTGGTACTTCCTGGTGCCGGACCCAATATTCAGCCGCGCGCTTTTGAATTTCGTCTCCGTTCTGATAATCGCGTGCCCTTGCGCGATGGGACTCGCGACCCCTACAGCGGTAATGGTGGGAACAGGCCTCGGCGCAGAGAGGGGAATTCTGATAAAAGGCGGGGAAAGTCTCGAAAAGGCCTACAAGCTAAACACAGTTGTATTCGACAAAACAGGTACCCTTACAAAGGGAGAGCCTGAAGTTACCGATCTTTTTCCGGCAATGAATGCAAACGGGAAAGACCTGCTGGAAATAGCCGTGTCCATTGAAGCCGTTTCGGAGCATCCTCTGGCATCTGCCATCATAGCAAAGGGACGAGCCGAAAACACTGCCGTTCAGCCGGTGGAAGGCTTTGAAGCTCTGTCAGGTCTTGGGGTGAAAGGCTCTATCCGCGGGAAGAGCGTGTTTCTCGGAAACCTGCGCCTCATGAAACAAGAAGGGATGTCCATGAACGGGCTGGATGCCGAGGCCAAAGCCCTGTCCGATCAGGGTAAGACGGTGGTCTTTGTGGCTCAGGACGGACAGGTGTCCGGTCTCATCGGCCTTCTTGATGTGCCTCGCGAATCCGCGAATGAAACAGTGGAAGCCCTGAAGCGAATGGGCTTAAACGTAGTGATGATCACAGGCGATAATGCCAAGACGGCTCAGGCTATTGCGCAAGCTGTTGGAATAGACGAGGTGCTCTCGGAGGTGTTGCCCGGTGACAAGGCCGCGGAGATTCGCCGCCTGCAAAACAAGGGATGGGTCGTTGCAATGGTCGGCGACGGAATAAACGACGCGCCTGCCCTCACCGCGGCGGACATAGGCATAGCTATAGGAGCCGGCACGGACGTGGCCATTGAGTCCAGCGACATTACCCTCATCAAGAGCGACCTGCGGCTGGTCCCTTCGGCGATCAGGCTGTCCTTTAAAACCATGAAAGTGATCAAACAGAACCTCTTCTGGGCTTTTTTCTACAACACCCTGGGCATTCCCATTGCAGCGGGCGTGCTTTATCCATCCTTCGGCATACTCCTTAACCCTGTGTTTGCCGCTGCCGCCATGGCCCTGAGTTCGGTGTCCGTGGTCAGCAACTCGCTGCGATTGCGTTGGTCCAAGACCTGAGACCAATGCCCCTTCAACAAGAAGCAAATTGGAGTAAGAGTTGAGCAGAGACCTGGGGGACTTCCAGACTCCGCCCGAGTTGGTATCGAGGGTCCTGACGGTCCTTGGTCCCATAGGCGAACTCTGGCCCAGAGTCCTCGAACCCACTTGCGGGAGCGGGAATTTTATCAACGGGCTCCTCGGGCTACCGTATCCGCCCCTGGAAATCAAGGGCGTCGAGCTTCAAGGCGCACATGTGCGGCAAGCCGAAAGAGGAATTCGGCGGGCTGCTTCCGTTTCGGTGGAGATTCGGCACGCAAATCTTTTCGACATGGACCTTCGCCGGGACCTGAAGTGGACGCAAAGCGGTCCGCTGCTGATTATAGGAAACCCGCCCTGGGTGACGGCCGCGGAGGTAAGCTCACTCGGCGGGAGCAACCTGCCGAAAAAAACCAATTTGAGGGGCTTGCCCGGCCTCGATGCCATAACCGGGGAATCCAACTTCGATTTGGGCGAGCACATCTGGATAAAACTGCTGACAGAGCTTGCCGCCGAACGGCCCACCATAGCAATGCTTTGCAAAATGGCCGTTGCGCGCAATGTGCTGCGGTTTGCTCAGCAGAAGTCCCTGTGGCTGGACCATGTCTCGATTCGGAGGATAGATGCGGGGAAGTGGTTCCATGCCTCTGTCGAGGCGTGTCTACTTTCCGTGACCGTTGGTTCGGAAGCACGCGGCGTTGAGGCCAAAGTCTACCCGGACCTCGACTCACACGATCCCATAGAGGTGCTGTCGGTCGTTGAAGGCAGAGTGAACGACGTCTCGGGATACCGCCGGACTGCTTTCATGGATGGGATTTGTTCTTTGACTTGGCGGCAGGGGTTGAAACACGACGCCGCAACCGTCATGGAGTTGAGGCAATCCGAAGGTGCACTGCGAAACAAGCTCGGTGAAAAGGCAATTGTTGAGCCGGATTACCTTTATCCGCTCCTAAAAGGGTCCGACTTGTTCAATCAACCGGACCCGATTCCGGATCGCTTCACAATTGTGACGCAGCGAAAACCGGGAGAGCCCACGGATCGGCTCCGGGATGAAGCCCCGCGGTTGTGGGCGTACCTCGAAAGAAATGCCGCGTTCTTTGCCAAACGCAAGTCCGCTGTCTTCAAGGGACGGTTCGCCATTTTCGGTATTGGGGACTATTCTTTCGCGGATCACAAGGTTGCGGTTGCGGGCATGTACAAGACCGCGCGGTTTCGAGTGGTGCGTCCCTTCAATGGACGTCCTGTGATGCTAGATGACACTTGCTATTTTGTGCCATGCCAATCGCTGGAACACGCAGTTCTGGTCGCTTCCCTGCTTAACGACCCGATTTGCCTGGAATTCATAGCCGCAGTGACCTTTGCCGATGCCAAGCGACCCATCACAAAAGCGGTCCTTCAGCGGATCGACCTTGCGGCCTTGCTGGCCCGGCTGGATCAGAATGAATTGCGCTCACGTGTCTATGATGAGTATGCCCGCATGACCGGGAGAGAAATTCCTCCTCAGTCTGTTTTTGGCCTCAACATGAACTTTTCGACCATATGATGCGGATAGTATGATTTCTTGGCTTTTCTCAGGCCTTCAATCCCGAGATCTTGTTCCCGATTCATGAATTTTGCCTTGGACCAGGCCTCCTGACAGAATAACTGATTGATGACAGCGTAAAGGCCGGGAATCTCCGGATTAGCTTTCTCGACGTGAATTACCGCGGTATCCGGATTCAGCATCTCGCCCAGCGAGAAGGCTTCCACAAGCGAGTTGACCAAGATCACGCCACCTTTATAGTCCAGTTCCTCGTAATTCTTTAGGGCCTCGTAAATCGCCATGTCTTCGGCCATGAGTGCAGGGCTTTCGCCACAATCCTTTATCTCGCACCAGCTCTCCTGGAGGTTTAAGCAACAGTGGACCAGGTCGAGGTCGAGTTCCCGGTACTCGAATTCGTAGTCTTTCGTGAACCTGTTGATATGATTCTTTTTACCGTGGTATTTGTTTCCAGGCAGATTGATGAGATCTTCGGCAAGGTATACATAGTCGCTATTGTCCCGATCTTTTACGATTTCGTACTGCTCCGGGTCGACCAATTCTTCAACGAAATCCTTACTCACGCGACAAATCATTACCTCGTTCGTCAGATCACCCAAAAGTTTGGCCAAAAAATCGAGCGCTCCCCGTTTGTTCCCGGGTCCAACTGGCGGAAGTGCGAAGGGTAGACTGTCTAATGGATGGAGGATTATGAGGAGGCAGTCCTCCCGACGGCGCCACTTGGGACGATACCGGTGCCTCCACATGAAAAGATTGGTGAAAGTCAATTCAGAGGTTTGTGGTGGGTCCTGTGAAAAGAAGTCATCAAAGACTTCTTTGGCAGTCAATTCGATCGGTTTGAAATCATACATCAAAGGCCTCCTGTCGCCCCCTTGCCACGGCAACTGCTTGGCTGTATCCTAGAACTGTTGCGGCTCGAAATCCAGACGGAATTCCGCGGCAGCCACACGGTTTGCCGAAAGGACTGTTACAATGAACGAGAATGAATTGAAAGACCTGATTATGAGAAGGCAGGTAGACGGTAAAATATCCTGCAAAGTCGTCTTCGACATAGCTGACGAGGCGGGAGCGTCAAAAGGTGAGCTAGGCGAACTGCTAAATGAAATGCGAATTAAAATACGCGCATGTCAACTTGGGTGCTTCAAATAGTCACCTGGCCCGATCATAATTCTCGACCCTCACGTCCTTCTCGCAGCAGACGCATGGGCACGTCTTTTCGGGTCCTGTGGTCATGCAAAGTAACACCCTCGGCGTTGATCTGGGTGACTGTGGCCCTCCCGATCTGCATGCCGGAGGTAATGAAATAGCCCCGGCCATCAGGATCTTCCACCAGTCCCTTGAAATTACCTTCCTCCACCTGAATTACACCCACCAGTTTCAACTGAGCGGGATCGAACCTACAAAGCGGCATTGAAGGCGGGCAGTCGGTCGGCAAAACTTCCGTAGGTTGTCGAAACGGGTCACGCCCAGCAAATAGATCTCTTGCCGACTTTGTCTCAACAGGACCTGTCGGTGGCTTTTCGGCAGCAGGAGCCATCTGCCCCGGGTCGCGCTTCTTTCCCTCAGCCGGTCCCGTAGGAACCTGAGCGGCCTTGGGGGGAGCAGGTGGCGTGGTTGGTTCGCCGGACGGCTTTACCTCTGTTTCAGGGCTTGGTTTTTCTCCCGGGGCGCTTCTCTTGGCCGGGGCCGGCGTCGGCGTCGGAGAAGTAGCGGGTCCGGTTTGGATTTCCGGAACTTGTTTTTCACCGGGGACGGTTCTTTTGGCCTGGATTATGGTAACCGCAGATCCCTGGGCCGAAGCCGATAAAACAGGGGATGTTCGCCCAAGGACGTGATCTAAGGCAATATTTGCTTCCTCGCAGCCACTTAGCAGGGCTAGCATACTCGTGCTCAAGACCAGACTGAACAGTCTCTTGAATCCATATCCACAAATCAGGTGTTTCATTCTGAAACCTCTGTAACCTCCGGGCCTTTAGCGACGCCGTCCCGCTGGTTTTTGGGGCGCGGCCTGCTTCTTCTTGGCAATTGCCTGTATCTCGTCTTGCGATAGCCTACGATAGGTCACTCCGCTGATATCACCGTCCAGAGGAATTACGTCAAGCTTTCTAGCCAGATCTGTTTCCCTGACGCTTAGACCTCCAGCCCTTATAAGGCGGATCGTCGGCACATTGACTATTCTGGGGAGGGTATTCAGGCTCGCCAAAAAAGCTCCCTGCTTCTGATAATCCCCTCGAACGTTGAGCTGAATAGGAATGGTGGCATAATAGAGTTCTTCGTTAATTTGCTCTTGTCCCGGAACGAACCTCTTGGCGACAAGGTTGGATTCACTCATCAGATCCGTAATCTTCTTCAGCAGTTGCTCGATATCTTGTTTTTCAGGCAGTGAGGCCACCATAGTCTGCAAACGTTTCCTAAGTTCTTCGATCCTGGTTTTCAACTTGGGCCCTTCCTGGAGTATCTTTTCCTGGTTCATTATCTCAAGCTTGATTCGCCCTATCGATTGCTCGAGCTTGGCAATCTGATCTTGCATCTCGTAGATCACCAGAAAATAAAAGCCTACCAGAAGCAAGACCGCGATGGCCACCACTATAAGGATTCGCTGAATCCTGTTGATCTTAAAGAATACTTCCTCGACGGTCATGGCCCACCTTCACTGAATATTGCCAACGATCTTGAAACTCATGGTCCCGAGACCCGCGGTTGCGCTGGAAGCAACGATCTGCACAAGCTTTACGTTGCCAAAGTAGCTCCGCTCGTCTTTCTTGTTGGGATCCGTCCAGGGCTGCTTATCCGTGAATCCCTGCCGTACTTTCTGCAGTCTCTCCACAAAATTTACCACCACCGTGTTGTCTATTCCCGTGCCGTCGAGCGTAAAATTTCTTCCGGTTTTGGAGATGGCACTAATCCATACCTCGTCCGGGATGGCAAGGGAAAGAGCCGCCATGAATGGGGCAGGAGTGTCGCGGATTTTGGTCAGCCTCTCTATGGTGTCGACCTGCTTCTGAAGCCTGGTGATTTCATTCTTGAGGGCTTCTATCTCTTTGTTCTGTTCCTTGAGTTTGTTAAGCTTTGTCTGCTGAACTTTCTGCTCCCCCTCCAGACTGCTCACCCTATAGGTGAAAAACGTGTAGGAAAGGACCATCAAACCGAAGGCGGACACAATTATGATGATCGCGAGCAGCGCAAACTGCTTAAACTCACGTTTCCGAAGCGTTTCCCTGATCGGGAGAAGATTGATCCTGACCATTTATACCTGCTTGTCTTTTTCGTCCCTCAGGGCCAAACCAACGGCAACCGCCATGGAAGCCCCGATGTTGTTGAGATAATCCATATCAAAGACCTTCTCGTCCACCCGAAGACTCCTGAACGGGTCCACGATCTCGACAGGAATGTTCAGTTCCGATTCCATGGTCGAGGACAGACCGTAAGTCAATGCCGCGCCACCGGAAAGGAATATCTTCTGAATCGGATCGTAAGAGATGTTTGTGGAAAAGAAGTCGAGTATCTTCTGTAACTCCGAGACGAAATAATCAACAGACCGCAGAAAAATCTTGCGCAGACTCCTTGGATTAATTTTTTCCAGTTGGGCGCCGCGCTTGATATTCTCCGCTTGGTCGAATTCCACATCAAAAAAACGCACAATTTCTCGGGTGATAGAATCCCCGCCGAGCGGCAGGTCCCTCGTGTATTGCGACGCGCCCGATTTGAGTATGTTAATGTTAATCGTGCTCGCCCCCACATTGACCAGCGCTATCACTTCCTCTTGCACGTTGGGGTAGCAGAATTCGTACATGACCTCCAAAGCAAATGGATCAACATCCACCACAACCGGCGCCAGGTTTAAAGAGGACAACAAATCCAGATACTCACCCATATAGTCTTTCTTCGCTGCCACAAGCACCACTTCCATGGCGCCTTCTTTTTCGGGTCTGTCGCCCATGATAAAGAAATCAAGGTTCACGTCCTTGATATCAAAGGGGATGTAGGGCTCCGCCTCCATTTGAATCTGCTTTTCCAGTTGAGCATCGCTCATGGAACTCATGGTGACCTGCTTGATAATCACAGCCTTTCCCGCAAAAGATACGGCCACCTGCCTGGTGCGGCTCTTGGAACTCCTGTACAACGAACTTACGGCATTCCCCACAAGATCCGGCTTCTTGATTGACTTGTCCACAATGGCTCCGTCAGGCAAAGGAACCAAACCGGCAAACTGCAATTCAAAGCCCCTCTTGGAACGGTCCACCTCAACCATCTTGACGGCATTGGAACCTATGTCCAGTCCGATGATTTTTGTAACTGCCATTTTGCTTCCTTGACGATAAAGCCTGGGTCTTTTTTGGCCGCAGGGTTAGGATACAGAAAATTCAGGTGGTTGTCAATAAAAAATGATAATTTTGGGTAGGTTATATCAAAAACATAAAGTAAATCGTTAATTGTCGGCTCCAGCGGACGATCTTTGTCCACGATCGAAAAGGTAGACCGTTTCGTCCGGCCTGGCCATGCCAAGCTTTTTCTTGGCGACCTTCTGAATCGTTTTCGGGTCCGATCGCAGGAGTATAACCTTGCGTTCCAGCGATTTTATTTCCATCGCAAGGGTTTGATTTTCCTTTTGGAGGAGTGTCCGCTTTTCCAGCAGCTTGGACCTTTGGTTCCAGCTGTTTTCTCCTGCCAGGATTCCGAATGCCGCGACACCGGCGAAAAGGACCGTGAATTTAGTGTACTTGACAATCCGCTTCCAAATCAGTTTCATTGGCAAACCGTTGCGGTCGAAACTCCAGTAGTTCCGCCCCGCAGACTAGGATCTCTCTTTTTATATATACCCCACCGGAGTGATATTCTCAATACATTTCGAGGAAACAGCAATTATTTATTAAGATAATTTAGCAATGAGTCCAGGAGCTTGCCATCATTCGCCTGGTGAGCCGGGATGATGCCGCATTCCAGAAGAGCATGTCTCAGAGCAGGCAGTCCTCCCGCCATAGCCGCCCACCGATTTCCGGCCTGGCTACTCATGAAATCCGCAGGGCTTCCATCGAATTGGACGCCGCCTCGAGCAAGAAACAAAATTCGGTCCGCGCTCATTGCTTCTTCCAGGCTGTGGGTGATCTCGATTATAGTCAACCCCGGAGTTCGGCGAAGCGTTCCGAGAAGGGACCGGATGGAAAGTCGGCTTGGCCTGTCCAACATGCTCAAGGCCTCATCCACTATCAACACCTTGGCCCCGGCGGCTAGAACTCCGGCCAGTCCGACCTTCTGCTGCTCCCCACCGGAGAGAGTATGCACCAGCCGGTTTTTCATGCCGGCCAACCCCGTCCAAGCCAAGGCCCGATTCAACCTGATCTCCATCTCGTCCGAGGCAATGCCCTGGTTTTCCATCTCGAACACGATGTCTTCTTCGACCGATATACCGACAAAAGAGTCATAAGGGTCGCCCCCAAGATATCCGAGGCAAGCGGAGCCTCCGGGACCTGCCTCATTGAAAACCACAGATCCGCTGTCAGGTTGAACCAAGCCCTTGATCAGCTTTCCAAGCGTACTCTTGCCCACGCCATCCTGTCCCATGATGGCAATCCATGAGAAGTCCTCGATGGTCAGGCTGAGATCCTCGAAAAGGGGGGGATCGTCCTTGGAATATGAAAAAGAAATGTTATTGACAAGAATCATCGGGACCAGAAAGAAGTCATGGTGATGGCCGGCAATGCTGCCGATATGGGGTTGCCTCTATAGGGATGGACATCTGGCCCTTGCGGCGCGGACAGTGGAGACGCTTGTCCCACCAATCCATAGCCGGGCTGGGAATGTCTTCTAGAAACGAGGATCAGACAACGCTTCCGACAACTTTCATAAGCATACTATACAAAGCGGCATTAAAAATGAAGCAAGCACGTCCCCGAGACAGGTCAGTAAGGTCACGGCATGCGGTGACCTTCAGCGCACAGAGCTGTCCGTTGAGGCGTCGTTTTCAAGGTCAAGTTTAGCAATATGAGGTCGAAGAAGGAAACCGCCGGTAATACCAATGCGCTTTCGTACAAGTGAACATGGCGGGCATCCCGCGTGCCGCGGGACCGCCACCACATTATGGTAGCGGTCGGCGTCCCTGCCGGCCATTCCATTGCTAATGTCACTTCTTTGAAGGCGCATCGGTGTGAAACCCCTTTAACAGGGGCTTCTACGCGTAGACTGCTCGTTTGAACGCCAATTCGGAAACAAGGGGTACCGCGCGGCGGGCGGGAAGGGACTAGTCGAGGCGTTAGGCCTGGCAGGCCTGGTTTTCATACCTGCCAAAAGCAATGGGGCGCCGTTCACTTGGATTTCAAGGTGTCCTTAATCTTGTCTTTAATGGACTTAGGCTTGCTTTTGGCCTTGGTCTCTACAGGCTTCTTTTCCACCAATTCCACAAGAGACATGGCGGCTCTATCGCCTTCGCGGTATCCTGTCTTCAAGACCCTCACGTATCCTCCGTCACGGTTTGCGAAACGCGGGGCGATATCCTCGAAAAGTCGTTGTGCCACCTTCTTGGACCGGATCACCTCAAGAGCCTGACGTCGGGCATGGAGGTCCCCCCTTTTGCCAAGGGTGATCATTTTGTCGGCCACACTTCTCAGCGCCTTTGCACGGGCGTCCGTGGTGGTTATACTCTCGTGTTCCAACAAGGATGTAACCATATTGCGAAGCATTGCTTGCCGTTGCGAAGTCCTCATCCCTAATTTAAATCGTGCTTTTCTGTGCCGCATATCCGTCTCCCAGGCCTATTCACCGATATAATTCTGTCTTTCCTGTTGCATCCTCTCCAGCTCTTCTCGGCTGGGAAAGTTCGGAACATTCATCCCGAGGTGCAGGTCCATATCGGCCAAAATCTCTTTGATTTCATTAAGCGACTTTCGACCGAAGTTCTTTGTTTTCAGCATTTCCGCTTCGGAACGTTGAACCAATTCCCCAATAAACCGGATGTCTGCGTTCTTGAGGCAGTTGGCTGATCTGACACTGAGTTCCAGCTCCGCGACGCTTCTATAGAGATTATCATTAATCTCCGGTTCGCGCTGAGGTCTCTCGTCGTGTGTTATCTTCTCTTCTTCCTCAAAATTCAAGAAAACCAGGAACTGCTCTCTGAGAATTTTCGCAGCCTGGGCCAACGCGTCTTCGGGGTGGATCGCTCCGTCGGTCCATATTTCCATGGTAAGTCTGTCGTAATCGGTTCTTCGTCCCACTCGGGCGTTGGTGATCTTGTAGCTCACCTTCCGGATGGGCGAAAAGGCAGCGTCCAGCGCCAAGGTTCCAATAGGATCATCTTCACGCTTATTGAGTTCGGCAGGGACATATCCTTTACCCCACTCTGCGGTCATGGTTAGGGACAGCCGGCCTTCTTTTGACAAAGTCGCCAGAATCTGATCGGGATTGATTACTTCTACAGTCTCGTCCGTGGCAATGTCACCGGCTCGCACTTCGCCCTCGCCCACGGCTTCCAGCATCAATGTCTTGGGATAGGCGGTGTGGAGCTTCAAATTAACTCTTTTCAGGTTCAGGATCAGATCGGTAACGTCTTCCTTGACCCCGGGAATAGTAGAGAACTCATGGAGCACACCCTCGATCTTGACCCTGGAAATAGCCGCTCCCTGCAAAGAAGAAAGGAGTACCCGGCGCAAGGAATTTCCCAAGGTGATTCCGAATCCTCTTTCCAGGGGCTCACATACAAACTTCCCGTAGAAAGGGGTGTGGGTGGCTTCCTCGACTTCCATTCGCCGCGGTCGGATGAGTTCCGTCCAATTTCGTCTCATCAGGGTTTGCCCTGTATCGGTCATGGCTTCCCTCGTCGTGATTCGTGAATACTGCAAAGCAGAATTCGTGTGTGGTCCTCGGGAACAATTCGCTGAGGCAACTCACAGGCCCGGTACCGGGCACCGTCCTTTGTCGTCTGGCGTCTGTTCCGTTACTAGACCCCTCTCCGAAGGGGCGCGTCCTATGACAACTATCGCGAGTAGAACTCGACGATTAACTGCTCTCTAATGGTCGGGGGCAGGTCTTCTCTTGTCGGAAGTTCCTTGACAGTGCCTTTGAAGCCGGCAACGTCCACGTCAAGCCAATGTGGCATCCCTTTCCTGCTTACCGTCTTGAGGGACTCTTCGATTGCCGGGATACTTCTGCTCTTTTCTCTCACCTCGACAACCATGCCCGGTTTGGTCTTGAACGAAGGGATATCGGTTTTTCGGCCGTTGACGACGAAGTGCCCATGGTTGATCAGTTGCCGTGCCTCGGCTCTGGAAGCCGCAAAACCCATTCGAAAGACCATGTTGTCCAGCCGGGTTTCCAGCAAAAGCAAAAGATTCTCGCCGGTTACTCCTTTAGACCGCTCCGCTAAATGAACATAGTTGCGAAACTGCTTTTCAAGGACTCCGTATATGCGCTTGACTTTCTGCTTCTCACGGAGCTGAACGCCGTAGTCCGTGTGTTTGACGCGGCTCTGGCCGTGTTGCCCGGGAGGAAAGTTCCTTCTTTCAACGGCGCATTTGTCCGAAAAACACCGATCTCCCTTGAGGAAGAGTTTTGTGGTCTCCCTACGGCAAAACCTGCATACTGATTCTCGATATCGAGCCAAGCCTGTCTCCTTTAATTTGACGAAAGCTTATATTCCTTGACGATCAGACCCTTCTCCGTTTCGGGGGGCGGCATCCGTTGTGGGGTATTGGTGTCACATCCTTGATCAGGGTGATCTGAAATCCCGCGGACTGTAAAGACCTGAGAGCGGCTTCACGGCCTGCTCCCGGCCCCTTAATGAAGACCTCCACGTGTCGCATGCCTTGTTCCATAGCCTTGCGAGCCGCATCCTCGGCGGCAAGCTGCGCGGCAAACGGCGTGGACTTACGGGATCCCTTGAATCCCTGCGTACCGGCTGAGGACCAGGCCACCACATTGCCGTCAGGGTCGGTTATGGTAACGATGGTATTGTTGAATGTAGACTGTATATGAGCTACCCCCCTGGGGATGTTTCTTCTTTCTTTTTTCTTACGAGCTACTCGCCTTTTTGGCATTGACCTCTCCGTTGGAAGCCCGTCAAAACGGGAAAATCTGTCGGTTCAACCAGCTGCAAGGAACCTGAACTCATGGTCTTATACAACATTCTCCGTCACAATCCACGGGATCATTTTCTCTTGCCGATCTGCATCTTTCGCGGCCCCTTGCGCGTCCGCGCGTTGGTGTGCGTTCGCTGGCCGTGAACCGGCAAGCCGCGACGGTGACGTAAACCGCGATAGCATCCGAGGTCCATGAGCCTCTTGATGTTCATGGTTACTTCGCGTCGAAGGTCACCTTCGACTTTGTACGAGCGATCAAGCACCTCGCGGATCTTGGCTACGTCCACTTCTGTGAGCTGATCCGATTTCATGTTCGGGTCCAGCCCGCTTTCTTCTATAATCTTGCGAGCGGTGGTCCGTCCAATTCCGTAGATGTATGTCAGCGCTATTTCCATGCGCTTATTTTTGGGAAGGTCAATCCCTGCAATGCGCGCCACAGTCTTCCTCCTGGCGATAAGGCGAATGGGAGCAGGGCCTAACCCTGACGTTGTTTATGTTTCGAGTTTTCGCAGATCACCCGGACAATACCTTTTCGCTTGATGATCTTGCACTTGTCACAAATCTTCTTTACCGATGCCCGTACTTTCATGGGCCCCTCCTTTTCCGCGTAGGGCCGTTGATCCCTATTTCAGGACCTTTTCTATGGCTGCAAAGATCTCGTTAATGGGTCCGACTCCCTTAACTCGGCGGAGCAACCCCTTCTTGTCATAGTAGTCGATAAGAGGGGCAGTCTGGTTGTTATACACTGTAAGCCTCTCTCTAATAGTCGCTTCGGAGTCGTCATCCCTCTGATAAAGTTCGCTGCCGCATTTGTCGCAGACGCCTTCTTTCTTCGGGGGATTGAACATCACATGAAACATGGCCCCGCAATCCGAATTCTTGCAAGTGCGGCGGCCGGACAGCCTGCCCACCAATTCCTCGTCAGGAACGTCTACCAGGATTGCGTGATCGATAGACTTGGTTTGTGATGACAGGATCTTGTCCAGGGCTTCAGCTTGAGGAAGCGTCCGGGGGAACCCATCGAGCATATATCCTTTGTCTAGATCAGGCTTGGTCAGCCGCTCTTCAACAACTCCTATGACCACGTCGTCCGGGACCAACTCCCCTTTGTCCATGTACCCCTTGGCCTTAAGGCCCATAGGAGTTCCTTCCTTGAGAGCAGCCCGAAAAATGTCTCCCGTAGAAATCTGCGGGACCCCGAGTTTGTCAATCAACTTCTTGGCCTGAGTCCCTTTTCCCGAACCTGGCCCTCCCAACAGCACGATTCTCATGGTACCTTCCTGTTATAGGGGGCGGCTTGCTACCGCCTTCCCTTGATCCGGCCCGTGCGGATGAACCCCTCATAGTGCCTCTGGATCATATGGGATTCAATTTGGGTCAATGTGTCCAGAGCGACGCCCACGACTATGAGCAGAGAGGTCCCTCCAAAATAGAAGGGCGCGTTAAAACGTGCAATGAGGATCGAGGGTAAAACGCATACCACGGAAACATATATGGCGCCGCCGAAGGTTATCCGTGTAAGCACCCTGTCAATGTACTGCGAGGTTTTCTTTCCGGGCCTGATTCCCGGAATGTAGCCTCCGTATTTTTTCATGTTCTCAGCTACGTCTACCGGGTTGAAGGTCACGGCTGTGTAGAAGTAGCAAAAGAAAATTATCAATGCGACATAGAGAAGCTCGTACACTCCAGTAGCCGGACGCAACCAGTTGGTGATTTCGTTCAGGATCGGTACGTTCAGAAACTGAGCTATGGTCGCAGGGAAAATGATCAACGAGGACGCGAAAATCGGAGGAATAACACCGGCGGTATTCACCTTCAGCGGAAGGTGAGTACTCTGGCCACCGTAAACCCGCCTGCCCACCACACGTTTGGCGTACTGGACCGGAATCCGCCGCTGTCCCCGCTCCACAAACACAATTGTCGCTATGACTGCGATCATGATGGCCATGAGTAAGAGCAACACGAGAAAACCCATGTCGCCAGTCTTTACCAACTGAACCGTATTCCCGATTGCCGCGGGCATCCTGGCCACGATGCCGGCGAAGATGATGAGAGAGATCCCGTTGCCAATCCCGCGCTCCGTGATCTGTTCCCCCAGCCACATGATAAAAGCGGTCCCCGCGGTGAGTGTGATCATGGAGAGAATCACGAAAGCGGGCTTGGAAATGTATATCATGTTCGGCTGTTGCGCGAGCCCGATACTTATCCCCATTCCCTGGATCAGCGACAGCCCGATGGTCCCGTAACGAGTGTACTGGGTGATCTTTTTTCTGCCGGCCTCCCCTTCCTTGGAGAGCCGCTCCAAGTGAGGGATAACCACTGTGAGCAACTGCAGAATGATCGAAGCGCTGATATAGGGCATGATCCCCAGTGAAAACACGGAAAAATTCTCCATAGCTCCACCGGTGAACATGTCAATCACTCCGAAAAGCGTCTGTTGATACCTTTCGAAGAAATCCTTGAGAATCCCCGAATTTATGCCAGGCGTCGGGATATGCACACCCAAGCGATACACGAATAGCATCAGAAGGGTGAAAATCACTCTCCGCTTGAGTTCCGGTATCTTAGCTATGTTAGTGAGGGAACCTATCACGACGGGACTCTCCTAAATAAATGTCCGATGTACCCGTGAACGTCTTTTAGGCAGGCTTGACAGCACGGCACTACCCCAACACCGTACCGCCTGCGGCCTCGATCTTCGACTTGGCCGGGCCACTGACCCTGTCTAACTTGACTGTATATTGTGCTGTAATATCACCGTCGGAGAGAAGCTTGATCGGTCCCTGCCTCTTGACAATGCCTCTTTCCCTCAGAAGCTCCGGTGTTATGACCGTCCCGGTTTCGAAGCCGGACAGCTCCTTTATGTGCACAATGTTGTAACAGATTTTGAATATGTTTGTAAAACCTCTCTTCGGGAGGCGTCGCTGCAAAGGCATTTGGCCGCCTTCAAAGCCGGCGGATATTGAATTCCCTGCACGGGCCTTCTGCCCTTTATGGCCCTTTCCACAGGTTTTTCCCACTCCGGAAGCTTCCCCGCGGCCGACTCTCCTACGGCTCTTCTTCCTTCCTGTGGCCTTCATATTAGACAGATCCATCTTATTCTCCCATGGGGGCCCGGTCAGTCCCCAACCTCTTCACAGTCCACTATATGACTCACCTTCAGTATCATGCCCCGGACTGCGGGTGTGTCCGGAAGGACACGGCATGAATTGAGCTTTCGCAAGCCCAAGCCTTTCACTGTTTCCCGCTGAGCTTTGGTGGACTTGATAGGACTCTTCTTCAAGGTCACCTTAAGCATTAGCCGGGACCTCCTCTCCCTTCTCAGGTTCATCCTCCGTCGAACCCAGCTTGCCAAGTTTCCTGGCGATCTGCTGTTGTGTTCGGAGACCCTTCAGGCCCTCGAAGGTGGCCTTCACCACGTTGTGCGGGTTGTTGGTGCCAATACATTTGGTAAGGATGTCACGAATTCCAACCGCCTCCATCACGGCTCGAACGGCTCCACCAGCGATGACCCCGGTCCCTGAAGAGGCCGGTTTCAAAAGGACCTTGGCCGCTCCGAATTCTCCGATAATCTGGTGTGGGACAGTCCCTTTGACAATCGGGACCTCCACCATGGAAGCCTTGGCCCGATCAACGCCCTTACGGATAGCCTCTGGAACTTCGTTGGCCTTGCCCAGACCAAATCCGACGTGACCCTGACCGTCGCCTACGACGACAACCGCACTGAAGGAGAATCTTCTTCCTCCCTTCACCACTTTCGCGACACGACTAAGGTGGACAACGCGGTCCTTGAGTTCCCCTTCAGAAGCCATATCGGATTTAGAAAGCAAAGCGCGATCCCTCCTTCCGTCCTAGAAATCGAGGCCGCCCTCACGGGCGCCTTCGGCTAAAGCTCTAACTTTACCATGGTACAGGTAAGGCCCCCGGTCGAAGACTACTTTCGTAATCTGCTGCTCCAGGGCCCGTTGGGCAATCCGTTTGCCCACCTCTTTTGCAACCTCTTTATTGAATGGATCACCGGCCTTGTTACGAAACCCCTTATCCAGCGTCGACGCTTGCACCAACGTGCGCCCTTGAGAGTCATCAACGATCTGCGCAAAGATGTTCCGATTCGACCTGAACACGGTCAAGCGGGGACGAATGCGATTTTCGCCTATTTTGTAGCGAACCCGCTTGGTCCTTTTCGATCTGGAGGCCACTTTATCTATAACAGCCATCTAATCGTTCCTCTGATGGGCTGGACGCTCCGAGTCACAACCGCGGGAGCATCCAAGCCGTCTTTGATCATTTCGCTCCGGCTTTTCCAACCTTACGTCGGACTTGTTCGCCAAGGTACCGAATTCCCTTGCCCCGGTAAGGTTCGGGTTTGCGCACCCGCCTCAACTGTGCGGCGATTTCGCCCACCTGTTGCTTGTCAATGCCTCGTACATGGATAACGGTGTTCTTTTCCACTTCCACGGTTATCCCGTCCGGGATTTGTACCACAACCGGATTTGAATACCCTACGTTCAGAGTCAGGGTCTGCTTGTCCGCCTCGGCCCGGTAACCGACCCCTTGAATCTCCAAGGACTTCGTGAACCCCTGGGTTACGCCTGTCACCATATTTTGAATCAGGCTGCGCATGAGGCCGTGCATAGCGCGAGATTTTCGGTGTTCGCTGGCAGCGAAGACGCGGACAAACGAGTCGTCCACTTCGACCTTTACCAGGTCTGACACCGGCATACTAAGCGATCCCTTCGGACCGTCCACCGCAAGGGTAGGCGGTGAGAAGGTGACCTGGACCTTTTCAGGTATTCCTATGGGGGCCTTGCCTATTCTGGACATCCGTAAAGCTCCTGCACTGTTCTTGTTACCAGATGCTGCAAAGCACCTCGCCTCCGATGTGGCGCCGATGGGCCTCTTTGTCGGTCATGATGCCCTGGGAGGTGGAAAGAATCAACACTCCCACTCCGCCATGGCTCTTGATGCTATGGTCCTGCCCGACGTAAACCCGACGGCCGGGCTTTGAAACCCTGGCCAATCCCTCGATCACGCATTGGGTCTCATCATCGAACCGGAGGGTAAGTTTCAGTACGCCCTGCCTGTTCTTTCCCGAGCGTATGACCTTGTATTTTTTGATGTATCCTTCATCCTTCATGATCTGCGCTACGCCGATCTTTAGATTGGAGGCAGGAATAGTGACTTGTTCCTTACGCGCCTGCCTGGCATTCCGGATACGTGTCAACATGTCCGCTATGGGGTCAGTCATGCTCATTTCAGCAGTCTCCTACCAACTCGATTTCACCATGCCGGGGACATTGCCCTTGAGGGCTTCGTTCCGCAGGCAAATGCGGCACAACTTGAACTTGCGGTAGTAAGCTCTCGGCCGGCCGCAGAGCTGGCATCTATTGTAACTCCGGACGTCGAATTTCTGAGGCCTGGAGGCCTTAACCATCATTGATATCTTGGCCACGCTTCCTCCTTGAAGGAGAGCTTGTCTACTTCCTGAAAGGCATGCCGAGTTGTCCCAAGAGTTCTCGGGCTTCCTCGTCAGTTTTGGCGGAAGTGACGACAGTGATGTTCATCCCCCGGATCTTGTCGATTCTGTCGTAGTTGATTTCCGGGAAAATGATCTGTTCTTTGATTCCCATTGAAAAGTTGCCTCGGCCGTCAAATCCCTTCGGACTGATGCCGCGGAAGTCACGCACGCGCGGCAAGGCCACATTGATCAGCTTGTCCAGAAAGTGGTACATCCTTTCACGTCTGAGGGTTACCTTGCACCCGATGGTCATTCCCTCTCTCAGCTTGAAAGTAGCTATCGACTTCCTGGCCTTTCGCAGAATCGGCCACTGGCCCGCAATTACGGCCATCTCTTGCTGGGCGCTCTCAAGGACTTTCGGGTTCTGGATTGCTTCGCCCAATCCCATATTTATGATGATCTTTTCCAGGCCGGGCACCTGCATAATGTTTTTGTACTTGAAGCGATCAACCAGGGCTGGAACAACTGCCTTTTGATAGTATTCTTTCAGACGCGACGCCATCACTCAGTTCCTTCTAGGCCTGCAACTGTTCGTTGCATTTCTTGCAATATCGGACCTTGCTCCCATCCTCGAGACCCTTGATTCCAATTCTCGTAGGCTTTGAGCATTTGGGGCAAACGACCATCAGCTTGGACAATTTTATAGGGGCTTCCTTTTCGATTATTCCGCCGTGCTGACCAGCCTTGCCTCCCGACCTTGTATGGCGCTTGACAAAGTTCAGTCTCTCCACAAGTGCTGCGTCCTTTTCTTTGACGATCTTTAGCACTTTTCCCTGCCGTCCCTTCTCCTTGCCCGAAATGACCTTAACCTTGTCATTTTTCTTTATATTAGCCATTCTTAAAGGACCTCCGGAGCGAGGGAAACGATCTTCATGAACTTCTTTGCCCTGAGTTCACGGGCCACCGGGCCGAAGATTCGGGTGCCGATAGGCTCCATCTGGTTGTTGATCAGCACTGCGGAGTTGTCGTCGAAGCGTATATAAGATCCGTCCGCACGGCGAACGGCCCTGCGGGTCCGAACTACCACTGCCTTGTGCACCTCTCCCTTTTTCACTTTGGAATTGGGGATGGCCTCTTTCACGGACACTACCACCACGTCGCCGACGCTGGCGTACTTTCGCCTGGTGCCTCCGAGGACCTTGATGCAGTATAGTTCTTTGGCGCCCGAATTGTCGGCAACGTCCATTCGGGTCTGCTGCTGAATCATACGGCACCTCCAGGCAACGCCGCCTCTCTCAGGATCTTCCGAACGCGCCAGTTCTTGTTGCGGCTCAGGGGCCGAGTTTCCACGATCATCACCTGATCGCCGATATTGCAGCGATTCTCTTCATCGTGGGCCATGAAACGTTTTCTGCGGCGGACGTATTTCTTGTACGCAGGGTGGAGGACTGTGCGGCTGACTTCGACGACCACAGTCTTGTCCATCTTGTTGCTGATCACCACTCCGGTTCGCACCTTGCGCTGCTTCCGGCCGTCAGAGGAGTTTGTCATGCAGACCCCTCCTTTTCTCTCATTATGGTTTTCACGCGAGCAATCTCTTTGCGAAGTATTCTGAGCCGTGCAGTCTTTTCCAGTTGGCCTGTGGCGTGACGGAATCGGAGCTTGAATTCCTCTTCACGGAATTCCTTTTCCTTGGTGGCCAGTTCTTCCACAGAGAGATCTCTCAATTCCCTGGGCTTCATGTCAACTCCTCACGAACAACGAAGCGGCTCCTGACAGGCAGTTTTCTCGCAGCTAAACGAAAGGCCTCGCGAGCCACCTCAATCGGCACTCCCTCCATCTCGTACATTATGCGTCCCGGCCTGACCACCGCCACCCATTCCTCAGGGGCGCCTTTGCCTTTTCCCATTCGGGTTTCTGCGGGTTTCTTGGTGATCGGTTTATCAGGGAACAGCCTAATCCAGATCTTTCCGCCTCTTTTTACATGCCGCGTCATAGCGACACGGCCGGCCTCTATCTGTCTGGCTGTGATCCATGCGGGCTCCAATGCCATAAGGCCATACTCGCCAAAGGAGACGTGTGTGCCGGCAAGGGGACGCCCTCTCATACGGCCTTTTTGCTGCTTCCTATGTTTGATTTTCTTAGGCGCAAGCATATCAACTCTCTCCTGACGCGCTCTTTATCAACTCACCTTTGAAGATCCAGACCTTTACGCCTATTACTCCGTAAGTGGTGGATGCCTTGGCAAATCCATAATCAATATCCGCCCTCAGAGTGTGTAAAGGTACGCGACCCTCACGATACCATTCCCGTCTGGCCATTTCCGCTCCGCCCAAGCGACCGGCGGTCGCGATACGGATGCCCTTGGCCCCGGACTTTAGAGCGCTTGTAACCGATTTCTTCATGGCACGCCGAAAAGCGATGCGCCTCTCAAGCTGCTGCGCCACATTTTCAGCCACCAACTGCGCCTCAATTTCCGGTTTACGGATCTCCTTTATGTCGACGACCACGTCCTTTTCCGTCATCTTTAGGATCTCCCGGCGAAGCTTCTCGATCTCGCTTCCCTTGGGACCGATGACGATTCCCGGACGCGCAGTATGAATAATCAGACGGATCTTGCCGGCGGCTCTCTCAATCTCGGTCTTCGAGATACTCGCTTGAGCGAGTCTTTTCTTGACGAAATCTCTGAGCCTGAGATCCTCGACCAGGAAGTCACCGTATTCCTTCTGCGAGTACCATCGTGAATCCCATGTGCGGGTGACTCCTAAACGGAATCCGTGGGGATGAACCTTTTGTCCCAAGCTAACCCTCCTGCGGGTGGTTCGAGGATTCGAGTCCGGCGCGTTGACCGTTCACGCCAATCGGGCTGTCGGAATCCTCGTTAGTTACACAATGACTACTTTTCTTGCAGCGCGACCCGAATATGACTGGTTCTTTTCCTTATGCGTGTGGCCCGTCCCATGGCCCGAGGGCTCCAGCGTTTGGCTGTGGGTCCCTCGTCCACAGTAATGCTGCTTATGAACAGCTTGTCCTCGTTGACTCCACTGGATTGAGATGCGTTATCAAGCGCGGACTGCAACACTTTTCTGATCATAGCCGCGGCCTTCTTGGGCGTAAACCTTAGCACGCCGAGGGCCGGGCCCACTGGCTTGCCTCGAACCAGGTCTGCGACCAACCTGGCCTTACGCGCGGAAATGTGCGCGTATCTGAGGGTTGACTCCCACTCCATTATCTCTTCCCCTTCTTCGCTTTCCTGTCACCCGCGTGGCCGTGAAAGGTGCGGGTGGGAGAAAACTCCCCTAGCTTGTGGCCGACCATATTCTCGGTTACGAACACAGGGATAAACTTCTTTCCGTTGTGAACGGCGAAAGTGAGGCCCACCATATCGGGAATAATGGTTGACCGTCGCGACCAGGTCTGTATGACTTTGCGAGATCCCATCTCTCGCGACTGGTTTACCTTTTCGAGCATATGAGCGTCCACAAACGCACCTTTGTGTACCGAACGAGGCATGGAAATCACTTCCTTCGCTTAACAATGAATTTGTCAGAGGCTTTGTTCCCTTTACGTGTCTTGTACCCTTTAGTAGGAACACCCCACGGAGTCACAGGGTGACGTCCTCCTGATGTTCTGCCCTCACCACCGCCATGGGGATGATCCACAGGGTTCATGACCACGCCTCGGACCTTGGGTCGGCGACCCAAGTGCCTGGTGCGGCCGGCTTTTCCCAGTGAGACTTTCTCATGGTCAAGGTTGCCAACCTGACCCACGGTGGCGCGACAGCGGTCCAGGACCATACGAACTTCACCGGAAGGGAGCTTGATCTGGACATAACCGCCCTCTTTGGCCATTAACTGACCGTAAGTCCCCGCGGACCGAATGACCTGCCCGCCTTTTCCGATCTTCAGCTCCACATTGTGGACCGCGGTCCCGAGAGGCATGTTTTTTAGCGGAAGACAGTTCCCGGGCTTGATGTCCGCTTTGTCACCGGAGACAACCATATCTCCAACGTTCAGGCCCTGGGGCCACAAGATGTAGCGTTTGTCTCCGTCAACATAGCTGATCAGTGCCAAACGGGCGCTACGGTTAGGGTCATACTCAACGCTCACGACCTTGCCGGGCACATCGAGCTTATTTCTCTTGAGGTCGATCTCGCGAAATTTTCTTTTGTGCCCACCACCGCGGTATCGGACAGTTATCCTGCCGTTGTTGTTGCGGCCTCCGCTCTTGACCATGCCTTTGGCAAGAGACTTCAGAGGTTTTTCAGCGGTGACCTCTTCGAACGTCAATCCCGTCTGGAACCTGATGCCAGGAGAAGTCGGCTTGTAACTCTTAATGCCCATGAATCCAGTCCTTAACGGCTCGGGTAACCAAGAAGCCTACCCAAACCGGTTTTACACTCCCTCAAAAAAGTCCACTCGATTACCTTCTTTCAAGGTAACTATGGCTTTCTTCCAGTTCTTGCGTCGGCCGACGGAGCGCCCCAGTCTCTTGAGTTTGCCCTGGCGATTCTGAGTCCTGACAGATAGGACCGTTACCTTGAAAAGCTTTTCGACCGCCTTCTTGATTTCAGACTTGTTTGCTCCAAGGTTCACCTCAAAAATGAGTTGGTTGTTCTCATCCTTGAGCACTGATCCCTTTTCGGTGATAATGGGCCGTCGAATAATTTGATACATGTCCAGCATCAGCCCAACCTCTCGTGAATTCTCGGAACGGCTCCTTGAAGGACCACGAGGCGGTCGTAACGGAGCAGGTCATAGACATTCAGGCCCTCAGGCGGCAGAATCATCACCCGGTGCAGGTTCCGAGACGACCGGATCAGGCTTTCGTCCTTTTCCGGGGTCACGAAAAGAGTCTTCACTCCACTCCAGCCCATCTCACTTACCAACTGAGCGAAGAGCTTGGTCTTGGGCGCTTCCAGTTCGATCTTGTCAAGCACGGTAAGCTGATTCTCTTTCAGTTTGGAGGTCAGCACCGACTTCAGGGCGGCTGATCTCACCTTCTTCGGCACGGAGAAGGCATAGGAACGAGGACGCGGGCCAAAGATAGTGCCGCCTCCCGTCCAGATCGGTGAACGGTTGGAGCCGGCACGGGCCCGGCCTGTACCTTTTTGCCGCCAGGGCTTCTTTCCTCCGCCCGATACCTCGCCTCTGGTCTTGGTGGACGCGGTTCCCGCACGTCGTTTGGCCAATTGCCAGACCACTACTCTCTGGACCAGCCCCTCGCGAATTTCCGCGTTGAATATAGTGTCGTCCAGTTCTATGGAATCGACTTTTTCGCCCTTTTGATTAATCACGTCTACCGAGGCCATCAGCGCTTCCTTATGACAACGATTCCCCCTCGAGGTCCAGGAACAGGACCTTTGAGGAAGATCAGATTTTCCTCGGGCCGGACTTCAATGACCTCGACCGAGGGAGCAGTGACTTTCACGCCGCCCATTCTTCCCGGCATGCGTTTGCCTTTGAAAATTCGAGACGGCCAGGCGCACTGGCCCACGGAACCGGGGATTCTGTGGGAACGGGAGCCGTGAGTTTCTCGTCCGCCTCCGAAATTCCACTTCTTCAATACGCCGGCGAAACCTTTGCCCTTGCTGGTGCCAATTACTTTTACAGCGTCTCCCACGTTGAATATGTCTGCTCTGATTTCCTGCCCAACTTCAAGGGCGGCCGAATCCTCCGCGTCGAATTCCTTCAACACGTTAAAGGGAGAAACGCCTGCCTTCTTGAACTGGCCGAGGAGAGGCTTGATAACTTTCTTTTCTTTGGCCGCGCCGAACCCAAGCTGAACCCTTGACGGCCCCTTTTTTTGAATCACCGTACAGGGGCCGGCTTCCACCACAGTGATTCCCATGGCGCGACCATCCTGGTCGAAGAGTTGGATCATCCCAAGTTTTTTCCCGATCATTCCTTGAACCATGTCCGGCTCCTGCGTGTCCTTTTACGGCAAACGGCCCTCTAGGCCTTTATCTCCACGTCCACTCCGGGAGAGAGGTCCAATTTCATCAGAGCATCCAGGGTCTGTTGGGTCGGCTCAAGAATATCCAGCAGCCGCTTGTGAACTCTGATCTCGAACTGCTCCCGAGACTTCTTGTCGATATGCGGTGACCGCAACACAGTGTACTTATGTATCCTCGTCGGAAGCGGTATGGGCCCGGCAACCTTGGCGCCCGTACGCCACGCTGTATCGACGATCTCGGCGGCGGACTGGTCCAAGAGCTTGTGGTCGTAAGCCTTCAACCTGATCCGAATTTTAAGCGCTTGCATATCCATGCGAAAAACCTCTGGCCGACGGGGATTTACCCTCGGACCTTACTCGATGATTTCGGAGACAACACCGGCCCCGACCGTGCGGCCGCCTTCCCGAATTGCGAACCTAAGCTCTTTCTCCAAGGCAATGGGCGTTATCAGGTGAGCCTCGATGGAGACGTTGTCTCCCGGCATCACCATCTCCACTCCCTCGGGTAGCGTTATCACACCGGTCACGTCGGTTGTACGGAAGTAAAACTGAGGACGGTATCCGTTGAAAAACGGCGTGTGGCGGCCACCCTCCTCCTTGTTCAAGATATACGTCTCGGCCTTGAACTTGGTATGAGGTGTGATCGATCCGGGAGCTGCCACAACCTGGCCGCGCTCCACCTCGTCGCGCTTGATTCCGCGAAGCAGGGTGCCTATGTTGTCACCCGCCTCACCAATGTCCAGCACCTTGCGGAACATCTCCACGCCCGTACATACCGTCTTTATGGTGGGACGTATACCCACTATCTCAACCTCTTCGCCTACCTTCACCCTCCCGCGCTCCACTCGGCCC